>JBATLS010000399.1:0-12838 GCA_049289435.1 Saprospiraceae bacterium
TTGGTGGACTGAGACTTGATCTTTTAAGTGGCGAAAACGACCTCCTTACTTTTATAAGTCGCAAGTATCCTGACCCGGTCACTACTCCTGCCATTCTTGAGCTCGGTTCTTATTATTACAACAAAAAATGGTTTAAGAAGTCCACCGAAATGTACGCAAGGACTGATCTTAGCAATTTGCCACAATATGATATGTCTGAAGCCCGATTTAAAAAAGGCTACTCTCACTTCGTCATCAAGGAGTTTGCTGAAGGAAAATACGAGCTGACACAAACCAAAGACATCAGAAATGATTTTTACTTTCCGGCCAACTACTATTATGGTGTTTGTGAATATTTCTTGGGCAATTATACAGCTGCTGTGGCAAGTTTCGAAAAGGTGAAAAGCAATGCTGCCTACAAGTCTTTTGTACCTTATTATATCACCCAGATTTATTTTGCACAAGACCTGACAGATAAAGTTATATCTTATGGTGAAGATGCACTCTCTGACCCTGATCTTAGAAATAGAAAGGAGATCAGGCAACTTATCGGGCAATCATATTTTAAACAAAAAGAATTTACCAAGGCACTGCCGCATCTTGAGTATTATGAAGCCAATACAGAAAAACTGACTATAGAAGAGTTTTATCAGCTTGGATTTACCCAGTACCAGCTCAAACGCTATGATCCCGCTATCAAAAATTTTAAAGAACTCAATTTGCTAGATGATAAGTTGGGCCAATTGGTCAATTATTATTTGGCAGATTGCTACTACAGGACAGGTGATCTGGTGTCTGCAAGGGCGGCATTCAAAAAAGTGAGCCAAATGACCTATGAGCTTCAGATGCAGCAGGAAGCGGCGTTCAATTATGGCAAATTGTCTGCTGAGGCAGGCTTTGAACGAGAGGCTATCAATACCCTCATCAAAATAGAAAAAACATCTCCTTACTTCAAGGAAGCGGATGCCGTCATCAATGAATTGCTCGAAAATACCTCCGATTATGCTGCGGCCATCCAGATCATAGAAGGGATGCCATCGCCAAGCGAAAAAATCAAACTGACCTATCAGAATATATGCCTAAAGTTTGGAATGCAACAATACAACAACGGTCAAAAAGAAGAAGCAATCACTCATCTGACTAAAGCACTAAAATACAACCTGAGTAATCTGGTATCTGCCCAAGCAAAGTTTTGGACTGGTCAAATCCAAAATGATCAAGGAGAATACCAAAAGTCCATTCAGACGATGCAAGAGTATTTTGATATTTCCAATGGTCTCACTGGCTTGCCAGATGAATCATCTACCCCTTCAGGCCATTATTTGCAGGGTTACAATTATCTCATGCTCAAAGATCATGGCAATTCGGAAAAAAGTTTTAAAAATGCGATCGTTGGGTTTAGCCTGCAAAAGGATAAAATAAAGAATATGGAGTTGTTGAATGAAATATGGCCAGATGCTTTGGCTAGGGTGGGAGACTGTTTGTTCAGGGTCAATAAATACAAAGAAGCTGGAACATATTACGATCAGGTGATAGCAAAAAAGCAAGGCAGCTATGTCTATGCCATTTTCCAAAAGGGGATGATCGAAGGCCTTTTGGGTGAGCCTTATGAGAAGATATTGACATTGAAAGACCTAAAAACCAAATATCCAAATTCTGAATATGCTGACAATGCGCTTATGCAGTTGGGTGATACTTATTTTGATTTGGACAATGTGGACAATGCTTACAATGCCTACAATGAATTGGTCATCAAGTACAAAAATAGTCCTCTCAAAAATTCGGCATACCTCAAGCTTGGTCTGATAGCCTACAATAAAGGTGATCTCAATGCGGCCATCATTCATTACAAATCTATTTTTCAAAACAATCCTACGGCCAGAGAATCAGAAAGCGCAATGCTTGGACTTCAGGAGATTTATATCAATGATCTGGGCAAGTCTGAAGAATATGTCGCTTTCGTAGGTACCATACCAGGATACAAGATCAGCGAATCTACTGCCGACTCATTGGCATTTGCAGTAGGAGCGATGAGATACAATATTGGCGAATACGAAAAAGCGGTATCTGGATTTAATAATTATTTGGACAAATATCCCAACGGTGGTTACAAAGTAAAAGCTGTGTACTACCGTGCTGAGTCGCATACATTGCTAAAAAATTATACAGCGGGATTGGAAGACTACGAACGACTTGCCAAATTGGGTTCATCAGAATTTTACATCCAATCTGTCAAGAAGGCAGCATTGATATCTTATAACTATACCCAGGATTTTGCAAAATCATACCAATATTATCACCTCTATTATACCAGTATCACTGATGAAAATGAAAAATATAATGCCGCTATCGGAGCACTTAGGAGTGCTTTCCGTACGTCAAATGCTGAAGCTGTCAAATTGTATGCGCCTATAGTGCTCAATAACAAGCTCGCTCCAGATGATGAAAAAGCTACAGCATCTTATTATCTGGCAAAAATATACTTGAGAGAAAATGATCTGGAGAATGCTAAGACTTCATTTGTCAAAGCATCCAACAATGTCAATACCAATCAGGCTGCCGAATCGCGATACATGATTGCGGAGATATTATACAAGCAAAACCAGTCAGAGAAAGCAGAGCAACAATGCAACGAAGCCAATGAAAAAAATACAGCATATCCTTACTGGATTGCGAAGAGTCTCTTGTTGATGTCAGACATATACGTGGACAAAAAAGACCTGTTTAATGCCAGAGCAGCCATCGAAGCAGTCATCGAAAACTTCCCTACAGATCAGGATCTTATCGGAATAGCTAAAGACAAGCTCAAGGTAGTAGAAGAGCTCGAGAAGCAAAAGAGTCGTATTAAACCTACATCCAAAAATTTGCTGGAACTCCAAAGCAACGGTGGAAAATGATCAGCTCAATTCAAAAAGTAAAAACAATGAATAAGTTAATAATCCTTATAAATAGCTTGTGTTTCATAGTGCTGTCAGGATCAGCACAACAGGATACATCAAAGCTCATACTTAATCAGGTAGAAGTAATCAAAGTGTTTGAAGCCAATCTGGAAGAAGCTCGAAAGGTTCAAATAAAATCTGTGCTACCTCCACAGAAAGACTTTAGCCCCAAATATAAGTATGATATCACCATTGTGCCCATCACGCTCAATTTTCCTGAACCACAGATCAAGCCCCTAGCAATGAATCCTGACGCACCTTTCAAGATCAACAAAGGATTTGTACGTGCAGGATATGGTATTCTGAAAAATCCTGAAATCATGGCAGGATATCACATGTCCAAAAAAGATAGTTATGATGCGGGCATACAAGTCAATTTCGAATCGCTCAATAATTCATCGTCGCTTCCTTTCCAAAAGTATCGTAACTCAGCTTTACAATTATATGGTACCAGGCTGATCAAAGAAAATGTCAAAATCTATGGTGACATCGGGATTGACACAAAACAAAGATATTTTTATCATTCGGCCCTGAATATAGATAGTTTGTATGGAGAAATAAATTCCAAACGAAGTATCAGTGGGTACCATGCCAACATAGGATTGTCCAATGCTGAACCAACCAGGTTTAAGATCAACTATGACGTGAGTCTAGGCCTTAGAAATAGGAAGATCACCAATGAAGATGCCAGAGAAAATGGAATCGCCGTAGGAGCAAAAGTTGAAAAAATATTTAGAGACAATACGGTGCTTTCCATAGACGGTAATTTTGACTATTCTGCATTTAATGGGGTAGATCAGGTCAGTCTGACTACGGCATCATTGACTCCAGTATTTAAGACCAGGATAAAAAAACTGATATTCAACGGGGGCGTAAATTTATTGTACAGCAGTGATGGTAATTCAGCCATTTTTCCTGAACTCAAAATTTCTTATGGGATAGTTGGCAATAATTTGCAAGCATTTGCAGGAGTGCATCAAGGATATTTTACCAACAATTTTACCAATATTTCAGCTTATAATCCATACTTAAGCACCGACATAGATACACTTCGCAACTCTGTTTTTAGAGAGTTTTATGGTGGTATCAAAGGGCAGTTTTCTTTCCTGACTTATCAGGTCAAAGGTGGATATAAAGATGTGAGAGATCAGATGTTTCTATTAAATACTCAGGGAGATATCAGACGATTTGATATGTTGTACGATGATGTGGGGATAGTTTTTATATCGGGAAATCTTGATTTTGCCATCAAGGAAAATATTACTTTTGGTGGTTGGTTGACACAAAATGTATTTAGCCTAAATACGCTTGCAAATGCCTGGCATATACCCAATCTGGAAGCCAATGCTTATGTCAATGTGAAAGTGCTCAATGACCTTCTATTGTTGCGAAGTGAGCTATTTCTTGGCAATAGTGTTCCGTTCGTAACAAAAGATAATTTAGTCACTAAGTCAAACGTACTTTTTGATTTTAATCTTTCTGCAGAGCTAAAAGTGTACAAAAACAGCTTCATATTTATAAAAGGAATCAACCTTTTTGACAATCAATATGAGAGATGGTATGGATATCCTTCTGTAGGGATCAATGGCATGGTCGGATTGCAAGTGACTTTTTAGGAAGTGTAATTATAGTATTTTGATGTCATCCAAACATCTACACTGGGATAAATCTGATTTTATCCCCAGATTGGATGCTGCAATATGGTGGCGAGGAGAAATCAATTAGCTCAAATGCTGTCTGTCCGATCACATACCATCCTCCAGGACTTTCCTGTGGATAGATGCCTGTCTGAGATCCACCTATAGAGACACTACCTTTGGGTATGCGTAAATTAGGGACAGATTTTCTGGGTATATGCAGCTTTTTGTCCAAGCCGGTCAAATATGGGAATCCGGGCAAAAAACCAATAAAACAAACGTCATATACAGGCACTGAATGAATCTCGATGATTTCATTAATGTCAAGCCCAGTAAACGAAGCAAACAAAAACATGTCCTTATGAGTTGAGTCATGATATCTGACAGGTATTTCCATTGTACGACTGTGTTTTATTTGCTGCACTGCATCTGGAGATTTTATCAGATCAATGATGTCGATATCCCTAAGCTTACTCGGTTGATACATGACGGTCAGTGAGGCATAAGCTGGGATGATGTCTGTGATGCCTTTTGATGTATGTTTGCTTAGATGCCTGAATAGTCTTTGTATTTCTTCTATGGTTTTTTGATCTATGATCGCTGGCCATTCCAGTATGATGGCATTGGGTCCGAAATGTTTCCAAGTGAAATTCATACTTGGGATGCGATATTTTCCCTGATGATGCGAAGGTTTTCCAACACATTGGGATGGTCTCCATGTACGCAGATCGTATCACTTTTCATTGGTATCATTTTGATGTTCAAAGTCAAGGCCTGATCCTTAAGCAAAAGTCTGGTTTGCGACAAGACATCAATTGGATTTCCTATTATGGCTAAGGGCAGATTTCTTTTAGCCAATTGACCTTCGTCATCATACCTCCTGTCGGCAAAACTTTCATATTTTACCATCAAACCCGCATCTACTGCTGCTAGAGCCATAGCCGAATTATAGGGGGCATACAGCACAAGGTTTTTATCTATTGATGCCACTACTTTGGCTATAATATTCGCCGCATTGCTATTTGCAGATGCAAAATTGTACAAAGCACCATGCACCTTCACATGGTTTAATGTACTACCGAGGCTTTCTGTCATACATTTGATGGCAGAGATCTGGTATCTGAGACAAGCCTCTAGCTCATTATCTGATAAGTCCATATTTCTACGTCCAAAACCTTGTAAATCAGGATAAGAAGGATGTGCTCCTATTTCTTTACCTAGTCTGATAGCTTGTGATATCGTGGACTGAATCGTCAGTGGATCTCCTCCATGAAATCCACAAGCAATATTTACAGCATCCACCATCGGCATGATAGCCTCGTCATTTCCAGTCTTTAGGTTGCCGTACGACTCCGCCATATCACAATTTATATGTAATATTTTACTCATATGAATATATATTTTTGAGTTTTATAATTTGGGAAAAAGAAGGCATGTTATACATAAGTTTGATATATTGATTGAACAAAAGTATAAGATACTTAGTTTCAACTGTCTATTTAGAGGTTATACTTGCCACTTTTTTATCAATGTGGCTGTGTTTGCATGAATTAATGTCCACAATGTATGCTTCTAAGTTCATTTAATGAAAATTATATTATTATAAATATTTTCAAATATATCCAATCTATACATCATGCAAAAATATTTATTTTTAGTTTTTGGCCTTTTTGTGTTTGGTCAATCGCTAATATCTCAAACCAAAGTGACTTGTTGTAGTTCCAGTTCTGTGACCCAATTTGCTGAATTGGCGAGTGATCTTACTTTTGTCATGGCTCATGATGAACCTTTGCCTTTTGTACTCAGCGACCCATCGGGCAAAAATATTACCTTTGCTGTAGGTCCTAATGCAGAAGATGCAAAAGCATACTATATATCGGGAAATAAAAACAGTAACCAATGGATATTTGTTTTTCAGGAATGGTGGGGTCTGAATGATTATATCAGACTACAGTCAGAAAAACTTCACGATGCTTTTCCAAATGCCCACATTCTGGCTATAGATCTATACGATGGGAAGGTAGCTACTACTCGAGAAGATGCAGGAACTTATATGCAGTCTGCTAAACCAGAGCGCTTAGAACAAATCATTCAGGGGGCAGGAAAGTATGCAGGACCCAACACCAAAGTAGCTACCATTGGGTGGTGTTTTGGTGGCGGATGGTCCAATAAAGCAGCAGTATTATTGGGTGATCAGGTCAAAGCATGTATCATTTATTACGGTATGCCAGTGCTCGAATCAGCCCAGATCAACCAGATAAAAGCACCTGTGTTAGGTATTTTTGCTGATCAGGATGGTTGGATCACGCCTAAAGTGGTAGGTGATTTCGAGGCTATAATGAAAAAAGAAGGGAAGTTAGTAGATGTCCATTTATACCCGGCTCATCATGCATTTGCCAATCCATCCAATCCAAAATATGATGAAAAACTATCTGCTGATGCGTGGAGTAAATCTCTTGCTTTTATTCGCAAAAATCTTTGATCTATCTATCATTTGTATCCAAACATTATGCACACATCCCGTATCCCTTTTGAAAAAATTTCAGCATTATCATTCAAAGATGTGACTTACCAAACCGAGCCTGAAAAGTTAAAAGACTTTTGCAAGTTTGCCCCTGATACCCAAGGTCTAAGATTTGCCATAGATGAAAGAGCCCATTTTCCTGTGGATCGTGAACTTTTGGTTGCGGTGCTGGGAGATTACTATTCAGATATTGAAGTAAGTGAATTACAGTATCACAATATTTATAAGTTGAAGGATCAAAAGACATATACGGTCACTACTGCGCACCAACCTGCTTTATTGGGTGGACCAGCGTATTATTTTTATAAGATTTGTTCGGTGATTCGTCTTTCAGAGACATTAAAAAAGCTCTATCCCGAATACCATTTTGTACCCGTATTTGTCAATGGGTCAGAAGACCATGATTTTGATGAAGTCAAGACCGTCCATTTGTTTGGTAAATCCATCACCTGGGACACGGATCAAAAAGGACCGGTAGGTAGATTTAATTTGTCGGGATTGGAGGAAGTAGTGCAACAAGTAGCTGAAATATTGGGGACTTCAGATCATGCTGTGTCCCTCAATAAAATATTTGCTGAAGCATTAGAAAAGGCTACTTCGTACAATGATTTTGTTTTTAGATGGCTCAATGCTATGTTTAGAGATTATGGTCTCATAGTCATGAATATGGATGATGCCAGACTTAAACGCTGCTTTATACCTGTGATGAAAAAAGAAATTATGTACAGAGAGAGTGAAAGTCTGGTGCAGCAATCACAAGAGAAACTTCTGGAAATCGGCTTTAAGCCTCAGGCGCATGCAAGGGAGATCAATCTCTTTTATATGTCAGCGCAATCACGCGAGCGTATTTATGCTGAAGATGATGTATTTAAAATCAACAATACAGACTTGTCATTTACAGAAATGGAGTTGTTGGACTTGTTGGAAAATCACCCGGAGAGATTTAGCCCCAATGTGGTCTTGCGACCTATGTATCAGATGACCGTCCTACCGGATATCGCATACATTGGGGGTGGGGGAGAAGTTTCATATTGGCTGGAGCGAAAGGCACAGTTTGCACATTTTGGCGTCTTTTATCCTGTGATCATGCGCCGCAACTCAGCCATGATCATACCCAAAGGATTGCAAAAGACGATAGAAAAGCACCAACTTTCAGAGGATGATATCCTACTTGATGAAGATAAATTAGTCACTGTATATTTGGAACGATCCTCCGATGCTGATTTTCATCTCGATTCAGAAATGAAAAGCATTCAGGAAGCATTTCAAAAGATAGCTGAAAAAGCAGGACAAATCGACGCCACACTTGAACCCTATGTATTGGGCGAAAGCCAAAAAGCACATAAAACCATTGAAAATATTGAAGGTCGGCTCAAAAGATCTTTAAAGCAAAAAGAAGAAGTCAGTCTGAACCAGATCAAAGCACTCAGGTCTAAACTATTTCCTAGCAATGGACTTCAAGAGAGAAATGATAGTTTTTTACAGTTTTTGGTGTCGGAAGACTCCGACTTTCTACGCGAAATAATAGATGCGATGAATCCTTTGGAAAAGGAATTTTTATTCATTTACCTCTGATAGCTCGACTTCAGATTTTTTCAAATCGAATATACTCAGTAAATCACCTATTTTATTTTTTACGTCTTTTCTGTGGACGATAAAGTCGAGAAACCCATGTTCGAGTAGATATTCTGAAGTTTGAAAATCTTCGGGCAAATCCTTTTTGATGGTTTCTTTGATGACTCTGGGGCCTGCAAATCCGATGAGGGCTTCGGGTTCTGCAAAATTGATATCACCCAGCATAGCGTATGAAGCAGTCACTCCTCCTGTAGTAGGATCGGTCAAAAAAGATAAATATGGAATGCCTTTTTTGGCAAGTAATGTGAGTTTGGCAGATGTTTTGGCCATTTGCATCAGGGAGAAGGCAGATTCCATCATTCGGGCGCCACCGGATTTGGATATGATCATCAGTGGTATGCGATGTTCTATACAGTAGTCAATAGCCCTTGATATTTTTTCGCCTACGACAGAACCCATCGATCCACCAATAAACCCAAAATCCATACAGGCGATCACAAGAGGATACCTGTTGACCTTGCCCGTGGCTACTGACATAGAGTCTTTTAGTTGTGTTTTTTTGTAGGCATCGGTGAGCCTATCTTCATAAGATTTGACATCCACAAACTGAAGCATGTCCACTGAGATGATCTCGTCAAAAAGCCGGGTATATTTTCCATCAAAAATAATATCAAAGTAGTCCGTAGAGCTGATTCTGGTATGGTAATCGCATTTAGGACACATATAGAGATTCTCTTTCAGGTCTTTGACGGTACTCATGTCTCCGCATCTGGTACACTTGTGCCACAAGCCATCAGGTGTTTCTTTTTTATTTTTGGTGGCGGTTTGTATTCCTTCTTTCAATCGTTTAAACCAACTCATGATACTACTTTTGGGTTTAGGGTAGAAAAATGTTACACCATAATGAACGGGCAAAAATAGTCATATCACTATACAATAAGTAATCATTTATGAAATTTTAATGTATAAATAATTAACACATATGTATTGATTTGTATTATAGTCTGATGCAATATGCCTTTTTTACAAATCTATGAAATGGATATTTTTACGGGCGACTATGGTAATTTTACTTTTTTTTTCAGACATTTGCGCATCAATTCAATTAAAACACCATCATGGCTGACAGTAAGCGGGATATAAAGAGAATCACTACGCATGTGCTCCATGCGATGAAGGAGCAAGGCGAAAAGATATCTATGCTCACGGCTTATGATTTTAGCTTAGCAAAAATTTTGGATGCTGCAGGGATAGACATACTTTTGGTAGGTGATTCTGCTTCCAATGTCATGGCAGGGCATCAAACGACTTTGCCCATCACTCTTGACCAGATGATATACCACGCGCAGTCGGTGATCAGGGGAGTAGAGAGGGCTTTTGTGGTCGTAGATCTGCCATTTGGGTCTTATCAGGGCAATAGTACCAAAGCGCTAAATTCAGCCATATCCATCATGAAAGAATCAGGTGCCCATGCGGTAAAACTGGAAGGTGGTACAGAAATAGAAGATTCCGTAAGGAGAATATTGTCGGCGGGTGTTCCTGTGATGGGACATTTGGGGCTAACCCCGCAAAGCATTTACAAATTTGGCACGTACTCCGTCAGAGCCAAAGAAGAGGACGAAGCCAATAAATTGGTACAGGATGCTTTATTACTCCAGGAGATTGGCTGTTTTGCTATAGTTTTAGAAAAAATCCCCGCTGCATTGGGCAAAAAAGTAGCAGAGATGCTGCATATACCTGTGATTGGTATTGGAGCGGGAAACGGCGTGGATGGTCAGGTCTTGGTAGTCCATGATGTATTGGGTATTACCAAGGACTTCAATCCCAGATTTTTGAGGAGATACCTCAATCTTTATGAAACCATCCGAGGTGCAGTAGAGGAGTACATTGCTGACGTTAAGGAAGGCACATTCCCTAGTGAAGAGGAGCAATATTAAAATTTTAAGTTTCGATCAATCAGACCCCATGTCCAATAAATACAAAATAATAGCTGCCATCCTAGGTATATTGATCATCTTCGGATATCTCAAAATTGATGCCTTAGTTTGGAAAAGCAATGTAAATGTACCCGCTGAAGGAAAAGCAATCTTCATCCCTACCAATGCATCCTTTGAAGACGTCGTGCAATTATTGAAAGACTCTACCATATTGAAGGATGAAGGTTCTTTTAGGATGTTGGCTGGCTTGATGAGTTATAATAA
The DNA here is from genome assembly GCA_049289435.1 of Saprospiraceae bacterium. Taxonomy (GTDB): domain Bacteria; phylum Bacteroidota; class Bacteroidia; order Chitinophagales; family Saprospiraceae; genus OLB9. The sequence continues at coordinate 10,856 of JBATLS010000399.1, forward strand.
AGAAAGTGTGCCTGCTGGAAAGTACATCATCAAAGAAGACATGTCCAATAGGGCTTTAATTTCAAAATTGAGATCAGGTAACCAAAACCCACAGCAAGTAGTCATCAACAATATCAGACTGAAGAGTGATCTGGCTGGAAAGGCGGCCAGATATCTGGAGCAAGATTCCTTGTCATTTTTGAAATATCTGACAGACCCGACCACATCAGAAAAATATGGATACAATCAGGATAATTTTTTGACGATGTTTATCCCCAATACTTACGAAATGTTCTGGACCACCACCCCGGAAAAATTTGTATCCAGGATGAAAAAAGAGTACGATACATTTTGGAATGAGGAGCGACTTGCCAAGTTGAAGGAGCGAAATCTGACCCAATCCGAAGCCTATATAGTGGCGTCTATCGTCGAGAAAGAAAGCAATTATGATCCAGAGAGACCTACTATAGCTGGAGTATATCTCAATAGATTGAAGATAGGAGACAAACTGCGAGCTGACCCGACAGTGGTGTTTGCCATGGGTGATTTCGGATTACAGAGGGTATTATTTTCTCATCTGGAGACGGACTCTCCCTACAATACTTATATGCATGCAGGATTGCCTCCCGGGCCGATATGTATGCCTTCTGCCAAAAGTCTGGAAGCGGTCATCAACTCAGAGGAGCACGAATATATGTTTTTCTGTGCCAAAGCTGACAATAGCGGTATTCATGTATTTGCAAAGGAATATTCAGATCACCTTAAAAATGCTGCGGCATTTTCGGCTTGGATGAATAGTCTGAATATCAAGTAGGAAGGAGTGAAATACGAAATACGAAATACGAAATACGAAATATGAAATATGAAATATGAAATATGAAAAATGAAAGTGGAATAATTGATTTTTTTGTACTTATTGACGAAATATATCCTTATAGAAAAGAGCCGATTTCAACATCATACTAATAGCTAATAGCTAATAGCTAACCGCTAAAGTCTAAATACGAACTACGAAATACGAAGTACGAAATACGAAGTACGAAGTACGAAGTACGAAATACGAAATACGAAGTACGAAATACGAAATACGATTGATTAAGTTTTGATTAACCCAAAGACCAAAGACCAAAGACCAAAGACCAAAGACCAAAGACCAAAGACCAAATAAACAAATAAACAAATCAACAAATAAACAAATAAACAAATAAACGATACAGTATTTAAACCTTTTTAAAATTTGATAGTCAAAGCAAAGATTAAAAAAATCCATAATGAAATACGTCGTGCCTTACATTGTTCTGCTGTTTGTCATTTGTACTATGGCATCATTCAAACACAGAGCGCAACCTACATTTCCATATAAGGCCTCTGGGCTAAATCAAAGGCAAGCCGCCGAGCACTTGTTGAGCAGATTTACTTTTGGGGTCAGAAGTGAAGACATTGATTTGGCAGTAAAAATTGGATTGGAAAAATGGTTTTCAACCCAACTTGAAGGAAAATTAGAAGATACCAATGTAAGCAACAGACTAATAGATTACAAAGCACTTGCACTTTCGAATGCTGAGATAGTTGAAAAATATCCTTTGGGGGCACAGCTAAGGGCTCGAGCCATCGAAGAAGGATGGATAAAAAAAGAAGAGATCACCGAAGATAAGGCAAAACAAAAGGAGGTATATAAGCTGATGTCAGAAAAATATGGAATTCAGAGTTCCAAAGAACTCGAGAGACAGACCGTCAACCAAAAAATCATCCGAGCCGTCTATAGTGAAAATCAATTGCATGAAGTCCTGACCGATTTTTGGTTCAATCATTTCAATGTATTTATGGGCAAAAACCAATGTACCCAATTTGTAATGAGCTATGAAAGGGATGCAATTAGACCAAATGTCACTAAAAAGTTTGAAGACTTATTGATAGCCACAGCAAAATCACCAGCCATGCTTACATACTTAGATAATTTTTTGAGTACTAGAGAAGATGATTCAATGGGAAATCAGCAGGGCA
>JBATLS010000400.1:0-3403 GCA_049289435.1 Saprospiraceae bacterium
TAAAAGCTTTGATTCAGAAAAAAAAGATTTGAGAAAAACTTATTATACTTTTATTTCTTGAAAAACAAATTTTTCAATCGCATCATAGTCATCCGACGAAAATCTAGTCCAGTCACCATATTTATTAAACCATGTCATTTGTCTTTTGGCGTATCGACGTGAATTTTGCTTGATCATATCTATGGCACTCTCTAAACCCTCATGAGCATCTAAATAATTGAATAACTCTCTATATCCTACTGTATCCAATGATTTGAGTTCTCTATACTTTAGTAATGATCGCACTTCATTCAGTAAGCCAGCATCCATCATCATATTTACACGTTCATTTATACGTCGATATAGAACATCTCTAGGTAATTCAAGCAATATTTGAATAAAATCATAAGGAGCTGTCTCATTTTTCTTATTTGACAAAAAGGAAGTGTAAGGCAAACCTGATACCTTGCAAACACCCAGAGCGCGTATCAGTCTTCTATGATTAGACAAATCAGCTTTATTGAAGTACATCGGATCACGTATTTTTAACTCAGCTTGAAGCGTTTCGATACCTTCTTTTTCAAATAAAGTATTATAATCTGTCAAAATATCATCTGGTACTTCAGGAAAATCATCTAACCCTTCCATCAAAGCCTTAATATATAGACCAGAGCCACCTGTAAGAATGGCTACATTGTGCGTGTGAAAATACTCATTTAACAATCTTCTTAGATCAGCTACATAATGACCCACATTATAATCATCTGTAACATTGATATAGTTTATCATGTGGTGCCTTACTGATGTTAGATCTCCTATAGTAGGCTTGGCAGTTCCAATATTCAATTCCTTATATATTTGTCTGCTATCTGCTGAAAATATTTCGCAACCCAGTTTTTTAGCAATTTTTATAGATATGGCTGTCTTGCCCACAGCTGTAGGGCCAGCGATGATGATGATATATTTATTTTCTTGTTTTTTTGCTTTGTGCATGTAGCTTTTGTTAGCTTTACGCCACAAAAATACACAAACCACGAGATGTTTTATAAATTTTTAAAAATTCTGGTTGGATTCACACTGAGGGTCTTTTTCCGTAAAATATATATCAGCGGTATCGAACATGTGCAACACAGTAAAGCACAGTTGATCGCCAGCAATCACCCCAACGGTTTTTTAGAGCCCCTTTTGATGGCTTGTTTTTTTCCCAAAGACTTACATTTCTTAGTCAGGGGAGATGTGTTTGACAATCCTTTTTTGAAACCCATCTTACGTTCTACTCATCAAATACCTATATTTCGATTTAGAGATGGATTTTCCAAACTAAGAGAAAATAGCCAAACCATGGATGAGAGCTATCAGGTACTTCTCGAACACAAAAATTTATTGATATTTGCAGAAGGTGGAACTGAAAGCATAAAAAAATTGAGACCTCTTCAAAAAGGAATAGCTAGGATTGGATTTCAAGTTTTAGAGAAAAAGTCTGATTTGGAGATAGAAATATTGCCAGTGGGCATTAATTTTACCTACCCTTCTCTTTTTAATGCTGAAGTGATGCTCAAAGTCGGAAAACCCATTGATATCAAAGCCCATTTCTCGACATATACTCAAGATAAAAATACCGGATATCAGTTTTTGCTTGATGAGCTCTACCAATCCATGCAATCAAATGTCATACATCTGGAAAATCAAGAACGTGTAGTCACATTCGAAAATCTCCTATCGCTAAAAAGAATGGAGTATGCCACCAATATCCTACCGGTACTGAACGAGTCTGACGAAAGATTATTGGCAGAAAAGAAAATGGCGAATGTGGTTGATGCACTTCCTGATGAAAAATTGGTCTTAATAAACGATGCCATCAAAAACTTGTCAAACGACGCAAAGGCAGCAAGTATTACCTTACAAGACATTAGAAAAAAAAGTGCGGATTTCATATCATATGCTGTATTGATCGTGGGGTTGGTCCCAGCGGTACTTGGTTTTATGACCCACGGACTGCCTATATCGATTGGATATATTTTTACAAAAACCAAAGTTAAAGCAAAAGAATTCAGAGCATCCATTTTGATGGTATCGGTGATGGTGATGATATTATTGTGGTATATTCTGTTGATAATCATAGGAGTTTCCTATCATTTACCTTGGTATTGCTTGGTGGTTGTACCTTTATCAGGACTTTGGGCAAGATATTATTATACTTACCAGAGCGAGTTGGTCTTTGTCAGTCATCAAAAACTGCAGGTACTGAAAGAAAAGGCGTCTATCATACTTTCATCATTGTAAATTACTAGATACACTTAAATGAAAAACCAGCAACCTATGCATCAGACATTAAATCTTTGACATCTTGAGATACTATAAAGAAATATTGATCATTGAAGCTATAGTTTTTGGGCTATTTTGGATAAGCAATGAATATTTGGCCACTCTATTGACTTTTATTGCAGTACCAATATTTGGCGGGATACTGTTGATATCACTGATCTCCGAATGGATCGAGCGCTCAAAAATCACAAGAGAATACTTTATATTGATGGCTGGATTGGCTTTGATACCTGCACTCTTATTTGTTGGTATTTTTATAGCCAACGATGGCACAAGTTTTGACTGGGCAAAAGAATAAGTTGTGGCAACACTGATTACAAATGAAACATCTATATGCAGATTCTACGGCATTTTGTAGCACACTGCGTTGATATTCATCCCAGCCCCAACAGAGGCAAAAAGGATGATATCTCCAGAATCTAACCTATGATCGGGCATTTCGTTTTTGATGACCATGTCGTACAGTGTAGGAATCGTAGCCACAGAACTATTGCCAAACTTGTGAATACTCATAGGCATAATGTCTGAGGGTATGTCACGCAGTCCATACAACTTGTACAACACCTTGATGATGCCTTCGTCCATTTTTTCATTGGCTTGATGTATAAATACTTTTTTTAGATCTTTGATATCCACGCCAGCATCATCCATACATTGCTTCATGGCCAATGGAACATTTTTGATGGCATATTCATATACTTTCCTTCCTTTCATTTTGATATATCTGACTCTGGGATCTGAGTCAGGAAAATAGGATTTACCAAAATTGATATACCCTGCTTCATCTACACAATGTGATTGGACACCGCTGGAGAGTATGCCAACTTTATCTGGCATTTCTTTACACTCGAGTATGGTGGCTCCTGCACCATCACTAAATATCATACTATCCCTGTCATAAGGATCGATGACTCTGGACAAGGTCTCACTGCCTACTACCAGAATTCTTTTTGCAATACCGGCTTTAAAAAAAGCATCAGAATGAATCACACCTTGCAGCCAACCCGGACACCCAAACAATAGGTCATATGCCACACAACCAGGATTTCTGATTCCCAGTTTTTGCTTTAGTCTGGATGCCAGTGCTGGTACAGCGTCT
>JBATLS010000401.1:0-2546 GCA_049289435.1 Saprospiraceae bacterium
CTTTTTCCTTCTTCGTTGGCTATGACGACTGGCTCGTTACCTTCCATCACCGCTACGCAAGAATTGGTGGTTCCTAAATCTATGCCTATTATTTTACCCATTGTATGATTATGTTTTATGGTTTTAAGTAAATTATTTCTAAATTATAACTTACTTATGTCAATCAGTATGCCAATGTAAAATTTACTGCCATTCGTCCAAAATAGCTGTCAAAAGTGTAGGAAAAACTGAAAAAAAGGCGTGCATGTATGACAGTTCGTCATGTCATTACTTAAAATTAAGGCTACGGGTGATAGAGCCATTCTTGAGGGAGTCGAGTGTACCTTGGGCAAGTCCTATATTGATTCTTTCGAATGCCGTCCTGGATGAAAACAATCCCCGTGCATCATTACTGAGGTTGGTATAGACAGGGATCTCCCCACTGGAAGTGATGCCGAGGTTGGCTTGACCAATACTTATATACTCCTTCACTTCCTGGCCTCCTGAGATTACAGCAAAAGATGCACTCTGAAAAAATCTTTTGATATTCGGGTCTTTGTCCAATGCTCCTGCCATAAAATCAAAAAATGCCCGCCCCTTGATGGTATATTCTGTTTTATCAATATTTCTTGCGATCGGCCAAGTGATAGATTTCCTAAGTACTGTACCAGCCTTTTCCTCTGTATAAAAAATAGTCATCACTACATCATGAATGACCGACTTCTCATCCCCAAACCATCTGAATTTGTAATCGAGATTATTGACAAAAGAAAGCAGTGCAGATGCACCAGGACTGACTATGTCTTCATTGGCATAGGGTAGCAAAGCAGTCGTGGTGGCCTCAGTAAGCACAGCTCCGTCCGTTTTAGATATGATGAGTTTGTATTCATCTTTGGGTATGAATGTGAGTGCACTTTTTTTGATCTTGTATAGGTAATTGGGAGCATCAGCAAATGCGCCTTCATCTCTCTTGTATCCTTCGAGGTTGCCATCCACTCTGGTTAGAGTGAAATCTTTGTTGGTCTTGACGTGCCTTAATTTGACATTGATATCTGAAAAATAAAGTTGCCCCGGATCTTTAGACAGCACATAAGCCGAGGTATTTTCGTCCACAAAAGCTTTTTCTACCCTAATATAGGTGGCGGTGTCGCCCACAGAGATCATGCCATATACCACCGGAATGTCCTGCCCTGCTTGTGTGAGTTCAAACTCATTGGAGCAAGACAAAACAAGTAGTGAAGTTACAACTGCTAAGAAAATATTTTTTATATAATGGTGCATGGTGTTCATATATGTGTAGATCGGGAAGCAAAAGTATCATATTTTAGGTAATAACGGTTATAATCATTCTATGTTTTAATCATAGTGTCAAAATTGCTCCATTTTTTCATTCAATAAGTATGAAGAGAAGGTAGGATAAATGTGGTATTCTTTTAAAAAGTACATTTTTATGATGCACTTTTAAGTATTTGTCTATATTTGGGTAACATTATTGAAAATTTCAATACTACTTAATGGGTGACTCTAAAAATATTGTAATTAATTTTTTTGAATTGAGGCGATCTGGGCCATATAGAGAAAAAATTTGTGCATCAATATATCAAAGTAAATCATTACAAAATTCTATCAAAACGTTTGTATTAAAGCAAGGTGGGCAAGACTTTGAAGTGGAGGAAGTTTTTCAGGAGGCTATGGTGAGATTTTTTAGAAAAGCCATAGAAGTAGAATTCGAGCTGGAAACTACGCCAGAAGCCTATATATATGGAATAGCCAGAAATGTGTATTACTCTAAAAAAAAGATGGAAGTACCAACTCAAGAGTTTTCTACTCAAAACGAACAAGGATTTTTTGATGATCATAGTGATAAAAAGGATGTTGTAAATATAGCCAAAGAGATTTTGCAATTGACCACTGAAACTTGTCGCCAAGTGCTTATCTTTTGGTCTCAAAATTACAATATGACACAAATAGCAAGTCTTATGTCATACAAAAGTGAGATGATGGCACGAAAAAAGAAACATGAGTGTCTCAAAAAATTGATCCGATTCCTAAAAGAGAATCCTTCGATAACTCAAAAAATCATTGAACATGAATGAAGATGCATTGAGATATATAGACGGTGAAATGTCGGACAAGGAAAGAATCGAATTCGAAGCTGCCCTAAAAAATGATCCGCTATTGAAAGAAGATTATGATGTGCTTGTCGCTGCAAAAAAAGTTTCCGGACATATGATGGATGCCGAAATACTGGGATATCTCGAAAAAATGAAAGCATCAAAACCAGCAGAAACACCTCGTAAAAATAAAACATGGTGGGTCATCCTCTTGATGATCGGTATCTGCATCGCAACCATAGTGTATTATTTGGATCAAACGGGCGAAACATCCGAAAACATCATAGCCAACATCCCCTACGCGAGCAATTATGAAGAGCCGATATGGCCGCTAGAAAGGAATGCTGGTGATAGTCTTCAATTGGCCATTAGCCTGCATTTGTCGGGTAGGACAGATGAAGGTTTGGCCATACTACTTTCCAAACCAGAAAATATGACCTATCTGTACTGGGC
>JBATLS010000402.1:0-7520 GCA_049289435.1 Saprospiraceae bacterium
GAAAACTTTTTGTAACGTCAAATTTCAGCTGGTTGCTCTTATGACATGCATCAAAATCCTGATTTACGATGACCCCAGGATTAAGAGTGCAGGCATTGCACATGATGCCTTGGCTCTGGCAAAAAATCAGAGATGCTCCCAAGAGAGTCCCATTTCCAAAATCTACAAAATCAATACACCGGATGGTCCAAGTTCCATTGACTACTCCACTATTAAAATTTTCGAGACAGCCTGAGTGGGGATGATATTGGCCTCTATAAGTATTGAGACTTTGCCAGGTCTGATTGTTTTCCCATTTAGGTAGAAACCCGATATCAGGGATAGGCGTGGCAGCGCAGGGCACAAAGGTGACATCCCAAGTGATCAAACCCGTGTTATTTGCAACTATTTCGCCTCCAGTCAATTTGATTTTTTGACCGTCTGGTGACACCAATTCTATAAATAATTCCTTGACAAAAGGGTGTTTGAACCGAAGTTGCACTGCACAAAGCCCTTGTCCTGCTGATCCTAAAACATTATTGGCTGCACCACGAACAATAATAGGAATATTGGTAGTGTCGGCCCTTTCGTTGTCATCATCCTTCAATAAGATGTTAGCGTTGGAAGGCAAACCACATTGCGACGCTCCTCGAAATCCCAAAACAATCAATGCGAAAAATAAAAAATACTTCATAAGTATTGCTTATAAATTAAACTTTAAAAATATCACATTCAAAGGGAAAGCCGTTAACGTCACTACAAAGATAGGTAAAAATAGAATATTGATCATCATTATAAATAATTAAATGTGATAATGGTCATAATCTTACAATCAATAAAGCAGAACGTCTTATATTCGCTCATAAAAATTTTTGTCAAATATATAAATACCTTCAAAATGAAAAAAGTATTGGTAGCCAATAGAGGAGAGATCGCTTGCCGTGTCATAAAAACCCTAAGAAAACTTGGGATCACCAGTGTGGCAGTATATTCTGAAGCTGACAAAGAAGCTTTGCATGTAAAAATGGCAGATGAAGCTTATTATATAGGTGCCGCTCCCAGCACCGATTCGTACCTTCGTCAGGATAGGATATTGGACATCTGTATGAAATATGGAGTGGATGGTGTCCACCCGGGATATGGGTTTTTAAGCGAAAACTCTTCCTTCGCCCTTAAGTTGCAAGAGCACAATATAAAACTCATCGGTCCATCGGCATACTCCATGGACATCATGGGCGATAAACTATCTGCCAAAGATGCCGTCAAAGCTTTTGGAATTCCTATGGTGCCAGGCACAGATTATGCTATTGATGATATACAAAAAGCTCAAAAAATAGCAGAGGAAGTTGGCTTTCCTGTACTTGTAAAAGCTTCAGCTGGAGGAGGTGGCAAAGGTATGAAATTAGTCACTCATGCTGGAGAGTTTGCCGATCAAATGCAATTGGCGATCAACGAGGCCACATCATCTTTTGGTAATGGAGCTGTATTTATTGAAAAATTTGTGACCAGTCCGAGACACATAGAGATACAAGTACTCGCAGATTCATTTGGCAATACGGTCTATCTTTTTGAGCGGGAGTGCAGCATACAAAGACGACATCAGAAAGTGGTAGAAGAAGCACCGAGTGCCATATTGACTCCTGAACTCCGAAAAGCTATGGGTGAAGCTGCCGTCAAAGTAGCTATGGCTGCAAAATATGAAGGCGCTGGTACCGTAGAGTTTTTGATGGACGATCAGCTCAATTTTTATTTTCTGGAGATGAATACCAGATTGCAGGTAGAGCATCCAGTGACCGAAATGATCACAGGATTAGACCTCGTAGAGCAACAGATCAAAGTAGCGAGGGGCGAAAAACTTTCTTTTACCCAAGATGATCTAAAAATCAATGGACATGCCATCGAATTGAGAGTGTATGCAGAAGACCCTTATGACAATTTCGTACCAAGCATCAATAAACTATATAAGTACAGGATGCCAAAGGGTGAAGGTATCAGAGTAGATAATGGATATGAAGAAGGGACCGATATACCCATTTACTATGACCCGATGTTGGCAAAATTGGCAGTCCACGGACCGACACGAAAAGCCGCCATCGAAAAAATGTTGTACGCCATACAGCGTTATGAAATCGAAGGCATCGCTTCTACTCTGGATTTTGGTGCTTTTGTGATGAAACATCCTGATTTCGTATCTGGTATGTTTGATACCAATTTTGTAAAGAAAAACTGGCACCCAGAAGGCATCCAAGCAATGACTGAAGAGGGGGCGATGATTGCAGCCTGGTTATCCAGATTTTTATTGGCCGAATCAGATATGACTGTGAAGCCTGTACGTTATTGATCCATCAAAAGGATATCTCAGGGAAGATTTTATTTAAAAAAAAAAGATTTAGCATAATTTTGGCAACCTAATTTTTAGCAGTAATCACATCTCTCACCTGCAAAAATCTATTGGCGTAATAAGATTCGTGCAAATGATCTATGGTGATTCCCTTGGAGGTGGAAGAGTGAATAAAGTATAGGGTATCGTTGCTCCAATGATGTACTATGCCCACATGACCAGGCCGGTTATTTCTGGCATTTCTACCTCTAAAAACCATAATGTCTCCTGGTCTCGCGTCTTTGACATCTTTGACCCGTACCCCGTCATGTATCTGAGACACCGAACTCCTTTTGACATTCTTTCCCACACTGGACATGATAAATTTTACAAAGCCAGAGCAATCAAAGTAGGTATTGTCCACTTTGGATCGGTAACTCAAACCCAGATATTTTTCAGCATTTGCAAGCAACTCCACCCTTTTGGAAGTAGCCAAAGATGTTATATTCTGATTGGAAGCATCCAAAGGAAATAATAATATACATATCAAAAGGTATCTCATATCAATCACATTTTTCCGGAAAGCATAAAGGTCACCTTTCGAGCCACCACATCCGCTAAATCAAGGCAAATTAACGAATAAATTTTTTGATGTGTTATACTTTGTACTATTTTTATTGATTCTCTTAACGATTGGAAATATAACTTCCAGCCCTCAATGGCACCCCCCTGACATAAAGCAAGGGTTTTTTAAACAAATCAAGACAATATGTCCGAAAAATCGACTTGGTATAATTTTGGACGACTAAATACTTTAATCAAGATTTATAATATGACTTTTCCAAACCATACTCATTTTAGAGTTTCAGGTATAATAATAATTCATACCTTTGTGGAAATTTTCTACCATAGAAATAATATCAAATAAATATACTGTATCCATGTTAAACTTTATAAAAAATATTTTTGGCAACAAGCATGAAAGAGATGTAAAAGGCTATGCTGGAGTTGTAGATCAAACCAATCAATATTTCGAGCAATATCAGTCCTTGTCCAACGATGACCTCCGTAACAAAACGATTGAGTTCAGAGCCAGAATCAAAGAAAGTCTAAAAGACATCGATGCTGATATCGCAACTCTCAACGAAAAAGCAAGTCAGGAGCCAGATTTCAATGTCAAAGAAGACTTGTACAATGAAGTGGACACGATCAAAAAAGAAAGAAACAAATATCTTGAAATCACTTTGAAGGAGATATTGCCAGAAGCTTTTGCTGTGGTCAAAGAAACTGCCAGAAGGTTTAAAGACAATGAAACCATCACAGTGACAGCCACAGATCATGATCGAAATATTGCTGTAGGAAAAGATTACGTCACCATAGACGGCGACAAAGCGATATGGAAAAATAGGTGGACTGCTGCAGGTGGCGATATCGTATGGAATATGCTCCACTATGATGTGCAACTGATCGGTGGCATGGTGCTGCATGAGGGTAAAATCGCAGAGATGGCTACTGGCGAAGGTAAAACTTTGGTAGCTACCTTACCAGCATATCTAAACGGGCTCTCTGGCGAAGGCGTCCACGTCATCACTGTCAATGACTACCTTGCAAAGAGAGACTGCGAATGGATAGGCCCCATCTTCCAATTTCTACTATTGACCATCGATTGTATAGATAAGTACAAACCTCACTCTGCAGGTAGGATTGCAGCTTACCGATGTGACATCACTTATGGTACCAACAACGAATTTGGTTTTGATTACCTTAGGGACAATATGGTCAGGGATCATGATGAATTGGTGCAGAAAAAGCATCATTATGCTATGATCGATGAAGTAGATTCAGTGTTGGTAGATGACGCCAGGACACCCCTGATCATCTCCGGACCGGTGCCACAGGGATTGGATGAGCAAGAGTACATCGAGCTCAACCCAAAAATCCAAAAATTATTTTCTGTCCAGAGACAATTGGCCACAGAATATCTGGCTGATGCCAAAAGGCTGATCAGAGAAGGAAATATTGGCCCAAATGAAGGGGAAGGAGGACTGGCTCTTTTCAGAGTCTATCGTGCGCTACCAAAATATAGACCCCTGATCAAGTTTTTGAGTGAAGACGGTATCAAAGTCATCCTCCAAAAAACAGAAAATTACTACATGCAGGAGCAAAATAAACATATGCACAAAGCCGATGCCGAATTGTATTTTAATATTGATGAGAAAAACAGAAACGTAGAGCTTACCGAAAAAGGCATAGAATATTTATCAAAGGGGGAGAATGATCTGAGCTTCTTTATACTTCCGGACATCACACAGCAAATCCAGGAATTATCCTCTCGTGAAGCCAACGAAGGTATCAAACTCACAGAAGTAAAAGAAACACTCATACAGGATTATGCTGTAAAATCCAGAAGATTGCACGCCACCAGTCAGTTGTTGAAAGCCTATACATTATTTGACAAAGATCAGGAATACGTAGTGATCAATGAAGAAGTCAAAATCGTAGATGAGCAGACTGGGCGTATGATGGAGGGCCGTAGATATTCGGATGGATTGCATCAGGCACTAGAAGCCAAAGAAGGAGTAAAGATCGGAGACATCACCCAAACGTATGCTACCATCACTCTACAGAACTACTTCAGGATGTACCACAAACTTGCGGGTATGACAGGTACGGCTGAAACAGAGGCGGGCGAACTTTGGGAAATTTACAAATTGGACGTAGTAGTCATACCTACCAATAGACCCATCGTCAGAGATGATAAAGAAGATTTGGTATATAAAACCGCCAGAGAAAAATTCAATTCAGTCATAGAGCAAATAGGCATACTGACATCTGCAGGCAGACCCGTATTGGTAGGAACCACATCGGTAGAAATATCAGAGCTACTCAGTAGGATGCTCAATCTCCGAGGGATAAAACACAATGTCCTCAATGCCAAACAGCACCAACGAGAAGCGGAAATAGTAGCAGAAGCAGGAAAACCATCTGCTGTCACCATCGCCACCAACATGGCAGGTCGTGGTACAGACATCAAGATCAATGAAGAAGTCAAAAAAGCTGGTGGACTTGCCATCATAGCCACTGAGAGACATGATTCCCGTAGAGTGGACAGACAATTGAGAGGTAGAGCTGGAAGACAAGGTGATCCGGGTACTTCACAATTTTATGTATCACTGGAAGACAACCTGATGAGATTATTTCAGTCCGAAAGGATAGCTGGCATCATGGACAAGATGGGTCACAACGATGGAGATGTCATCCAGCATAGTATGGTGACAAAGTCTATAGAAAGAGCTCAAAAAAAGGTAGAAGAAAATAATTTTGGCATCAGAAAGAGATTGCTGGAGTATGATGATGTCATGAATATCCAGCGTGAAGCCATTTACAAAAAGAGAAACAATGCACTGCAGGGTGCCAGACTGACAGTGGATCTTCACAATATGTTTGTAGGGTCAGTAGAGCACATAGTGACCATGAATAAAAATGGTGGCAATTTCGAATCATTCAGGTACGATTGCCTGACCTCACTGAGCTTGGACCCACAGATAGATGAGGCAACGTTTAAAAGTCTTTCGGTCGATGACCTGATAGATCAGACGCTGGATACCGTGATGGACAATTACAACCTAAAATCTCAGCAGATCACTTCAACCTTGATGCCAACTATAGTGCAAGTATATGAAAATGAAGGCAATAGATACAGAAGAATAGCCATACCATTTACAGATGGAAGGACCAATCCTCTGCCCATAGCCGTAGATCTCAAGACTGCGGTGGATAGCAAAGGTGCAAGTGTGATGAGAGATATAGAAATGACCATCACGCTTGCCATCATAGATGATCACTGGAAGGATCATCTGCGCAATATGGACGAACTAAAAGATGCGGTCCAGGCGGCTTCGTTTGAGCAAAAAGATCCATTGGTAAAATATAAAATAGAAGCATACAATCTTTTTGAAGACCTGATCCATAAGATCAATAAAGACGTCAGTGCCTATCTATTTAATGGTAAACTGCTCCTCCAGCAAGAGGTGAGGGAAGCCAAAATCCAAAAAACAGATCTAAGCAGAGTGCGTACAAGTCGGGAAGATGATGCTATCAGAGCTGCCGCCGAAGGAGTGTCACGCAAGACCGAAAAAGCAGAAACATTTGTAAGGACTGAAGAAAAAGTAGGCAGAAATGACCTTTGTCCATGTGGAAGTGGTAAAAAGTACAAACATTGTCATGGACGATAGACCTTAATTTTCAACATGAAGGAATGGTCCGATGAAAAAGGTGATGATGCTCATTTTATGCAAAGATGTATCGCTTTAGCATATAAAGGTGGAAAAAAAACTTTGAGCAATCCATGGGTCGGAGCGGTTTTGGTACACAATGGCAATATCATAGGTGAAGGATATCATCAAGAGTTTGGTCAAGCACATGCGGAAGTCAATGCCTTGCAAAGTGTACGTCATCATAATCGTCATCTGATACCACAAGCCACTTTGTATGTCAGTCTGGAACCTTGTGCACATACAGGCAAAACTCCACCTTGCAGTCAACGCATCATAGACGAAGGTATCAAAAAAGTGGTGATAGGATGTATCGACCCAAACACTAAGGTTGCCGGCAAAGGAGTACAACATATGAGATCTTGTGGAATATACGTCTCCTACCCTACCATGGAGAAGGAAGCCTTACAACTGATTGCAAAATATCGAGCCAACCTTGTCGGACTGCCTTTCATAATACTTAAATGGGCACAATCTGCGGACAATTATATATCTGTTGCTGGCAAACAAGTTTGGTTGTCCAATGACTATACAAAAATCTTAACCCACAAATGGAGAGCAGAGGTTGACGCTATACTGGTCGGCAGTCAAACTGTCATCATAGACAATCCCAGGCTTGACATCAGAGAATACCAAGGCACTGACCCCATCCGTATCATCTTAAATACAAAGGGAGATTTGTCACCGGATGTGAAGGTTTTGAATGATACCAGAGCCACCATCATAGTGAATCAAGAAAAGGAGTCCTTGTATGTGAATAAAGAATATTTGAAAGTGGACGATATGTATGATCTGAAAGAATTGATGAAGATTTTGTTTCAGAAAGGTATAAACTCTGTGCTGGTAGAAGGAGGACAAAAGGTATTAAACAGCTTTATTTCACAAGGGATATGGCATGAAGCTCGCATTATTAAGACCCAAAAGATTTTAACCGATGGGATCGCTTC
>JBATLS010000403.1:0-4695 GCA_049289435.1 Saprospiraceae bacterium
TTTCAATGCAGAAAACAAGCAAAATAATATTGAGACGAGATTATTGATCAAAAGAGAAAATGACTGGCAGCCCGAAATCTACGAATGGAATGAAACACAAACGGACGCCCAAAGGACTGTCATCGGAAGTACACAAAAGATTACCGCAGCAATCAACGGACAAAATCGCGCACTAAATTACTTAGTTCCTAACCAAAACCAGTGCAAAAATTGCCATGACTCGAATGGGAAATTAGTCCCAATAGGACCACGTACCCACAATTTGAACAAAGATTACACTTACTCAGACGGGACAAAAAACCAATTGGAAAAATGGAAATCTACCGGAATTCTGAGTTCTGTAAGTGTTGCATCTGCCCCTTATTGGCCTAAAATGGATGATAAATCATTTAGTTTAAATAGTAGAGCAAGAGCATACTTAGCTGTCAATTGTGCATCATGTCATAGTCGTAAAGGGTCCGCAGCAAATTCTGGCCTTTATCTTGAATACAATACGCAAGACTCTCTGCAATTAGGTTTTTGGAAAGGGCCTGTCGCTGCAGGAAATGGATCAGGCAACCTCACTTATGTCATTCATCCTGGCAAGGCCGACCAATCTATTTTGCTTTTTAGGATGATTTCAGACAAAATAGATGAACGAATGCCCGAAATAGGTCGAGAGTTGCCCCATGACGAAGGGATCGCATTAATAAGAGAGTGGATCGATAGCCTGAAATAAACAGCCTACTTGCCCAATGGCCAATTCATTATAGCATTTTATGCAAAAAATCTTCATCAGCCTCCTGCGTACTATTAAATATCTCAAATAAGCAAGAGTGATAATAATTTCGTAAAACTATCGTCGCAAACACTCAAAATAAGTTCTATATTTGCGGTCTATGAGATTGAAGAGCCTCCATATCAAAGGATTTAAGAGTTTTGCAAACGATACTATTCTCAATTTTAGTGAAGATGTCATAGGAGTGGTGGGCCCTAATGGCTCAGGGAAATCCAATATCGTGGATGCACTCAGATGGGTGCTCGGTGAGCAAAAAAGTAAGGAACTGCGGCTCGAAGCTATGGGTGACGTTATTTTCAATGGTACCAAGACCAAAAAGGAGTCCCCTACTGCTATGGTCGCAGTGACTTTTGATAATGACAAAAGACTATTACCAACAGAATATCAAACAGTCACCATCACTCGTACACTGTATAGATCGGGTGAGTCAGAGTATCGACTCAATAATGTCATATGCAGGCTCAAAGACATCAACTCACTACTCATAGACACAGGTATTGGTTCTAATTCATATGCCATCATTGCACTAGGGATGGTAGATGATATTTTGGCTGACAAGGACAACTCGCGCAGGCGCATGTTCGAGCAAGCTGCCGGAGTCTCCAAGTACAAAATCAGAAAAAGAGAGACTTTACTCAAACTCAAGAATGCGACTGAAGATCTCAATCGTATAGATGACTTGCTGTTTGAAATCGAAGGAAATCTCAAAACACTCGAAAAGCAAGCGCGACGGACTCAGAAATACCTGGATATCAAGAATGAATATAAGGAGCTAAGCATTGATCATGCAGTAGCTTCTGTACATCATCTGAAACAAAAATACAAAGGCATCACCGAAAAATTGGTCATAGATCAGGATACATATAGGTTGAATGATGCCCAGCTTTATCAACTGTTGGCCAAAGTAGAAAAGGAAAAAAAGGCAAATGCTGACAAGGAGATTTCGCTTTCAGACCATCAAAAATTGCTCAATGATTTGTTGCACCAAATCAGAAGTAAAGAAAATGAGAAGGGACTCCTTACCCAAAAACTGGGATTCAAAAAACAAAATAAAGATCAACTTTATAAAAATATAGCTGACAGTGAAAAGGAGTATGCCCAGGTATTCATACAAGTGTCCAACTTGACCTCTCGAATCTCGGACGAACGAAGTGCCCTGGAAAAGCTCCAAGTCAACCTAGAATCATCGAGAACCACATACGAAGCAATAAAGAATAATTATAACAACGCCAAAATAGACTTTGATATCCGTCAGAAAGAGAAGCAACAGATAGAGAAGGAGATCTTTGATTTGGAAAAAAATGTTGCCATTCATAAAAATTCAATCGAAAACTATCAAAGAGAAATACTAAGAAGCAAAGAAGCACTTGAATCAAAAGAAAAAGAATTTTCAAATCTATCAATACAACTAAAGACCTTAGATCAAAATATTGTAATCAAAGAAGGAGAGCTAAAGAAATTGGAGCAAGACGAAAGCAGTAGAAAGCTTAATATCAACACTTTGACAGCCAAAAAAGACACCTTTCAGGACTCTTTGAATAATATCAACCGAAATATAGATTCGAAACAAAATGAATATGACCTTCTGAAGGGTATGATCGAAAACTTTGAAGGATTTCCCGAGTCAATCAAATTTTTGAACGAGCATTGGAAAAAAGACTTAGTCATATTATCCGACATCCTTGACGTCCAGGATAATTACAAAGCTCCTATTGAGTTTTACTTGGAGCAATATCTCAATCATTTTATTGTCAGTGACTTACAAGAAGCAAAGCAGGGAATATCTCTTTTGAAAAACTCTCAAAAAGGTAAGGCTCACTTTTTTCTGATGGACAAAATTACTCCTTTTATTGGAGGTAGTTTGAAGCATCAGGGCTTATCTTGCGCCGCGGATTATGTGCAATGTGCCGAAAAATACCGCCCACTCATCGACGCATTATTGGGAAATGTGTATATCTATGATGGAGACATAGACGATCTTCATGAAAGTGAGAGTGCCATCACCATACTATCTACTAGTGGCACTTTTATCAAGCATGGTGCTACAGTCTCTGGTGGTTCAGTAGGGCTATTTGAAGGTAAAAAAATTGGCCGAAAGCAAAATTTAGAAAAACTCAGTAAATTTCTCATCGATCAGCAGCAGCAAAAAGAGAAAGTTACCCTTGCCATTCAAAAGACGAAGGAAGAGATATCTGTCCTTAATGCTTCAGATTTGCAGGCGGCTATTGAAAAAATAAAGAAAGAAATCCAATACATCGATCAGGATAGGATCAGAATACAGCACCAAGTCAAGACATTTGAGCAATTTATGGCAGAAAGTGATCAAAAGTTGGTGTTAGCAAATGATCAGATAAAAATAAAACAAAGTGAGATAGCATCTTACGAACAAATGATGCAGCAATTGCGCAAAAGAGTGCAAGAGTTAGATACACCTCAAGATGGAGATCCTACAGATTTGGATCAGCTGAGTCAAAAAATGTCATCCGCATCAGAAGCATTCAATCAAGACAACATAGCACTCATCAGACATCAAAATCTGATAGAAAATATCGAAAAAGATAAAGAGTTTAAAGATTTAAAAATATCCGAATTGTCATTAAAATCGGAGAATGACAAGTCCAAACTTATGTCTGAAGATCGAGAAAGAATCGATATAGAAGACCAATTGATGCAATTGGATCAGTCATTGAAATCATTATATGTAGAAAAAAATAATTTTCAATCTACTCTTGGGGCGGCGGAGCAAGAGTACTATCGTCTGCGAAACGATATCAACACACTAGAAGATCAGGTCAAAAATCTTAACAAAACCCAGTCCGAGCTCCAACACACTATCCAGCAACTCAAGGATCAATTTACAGAGCAAAAATTTCAGATACAAGCTGTCAGCGAGCGAATTAAGATAGAATTTGGTGTCTCTATCAATGACTTTATAAATCAAAAGCCATCAGAAGATCATAATTTTGAAGAAATGACTGAAACTTTGGAAAAATTAAAGCAGAAACTACAAACATATGGAGATGTCAATCCGTTGGCTGTAGAAGCTTACCATGAGATGAAAGTGAGGTATGACAATATAGTGGTGCAGCGTAAAGATATACTGGAGGCAAAAGATAGTCTGATGGATACCATCAAAGAAATCGAGACAACCGCAACCACCAGATTTATGGAAGCTTTTGATAAAATCCGAACCAACTTTATCGATGTATTCCGTTCTTTATTTACCGAAGATGATACTTGCGACCTTGTATTGGTGGACGAAACCAACCCACTCGAATCAGACATAGAGATTGTGGCAAAACCAAAAGGTAAAAAGCCTAAATCATTGAGTCAACTGTCTGGTGGTGAAAAAACACTCACCGCAACTGCCTTATTGTTTGCATTATATTTATTAAAACCAGCTCCTTTTTGTATATTTGACGAAGTAGATGCACCGTTGGATGATGCCAACATACAGAAATTCAATAATATCATCAGAAAATTCTGTAAAGAGTCGCAATTCATCATCGTCACACACAATAAGTCCACCATGGCCGAAGTCAATGTGTTGTATGGTGTATATATGTCAGAACCCGGAGTTTCGGCAGTGAGTTCAGTAGATTTTCGTAGCCTGAAGCACGAGCCAGTACTGGAGATCTTACAATAATATTTTTTTTTAAAAGAACACGTTTTTGAATTTTTTAGCCCATATGTTACTTTCTTGCAAGGATGCAGATCTGATGACAGGTAATTTCATGGCAGATTTTATACCAAAGTCTTTCATAGATCACCTGACACCTAGTGTAAGATTAGGTATTGACCTTCATCGACAAATTGATTCGTTTACAGACCAACACCCAGAGGTAAAGGCGTCGGTAATGATATTTAGACCTACACAGCGCAAATATGCTCCAGTGGTAGTGGATATAGTGTTTGAT
>JBATLS010000404.1:0-10479 GCA_049289435.1 Saprospiraceae bacterium
GTTTTGAATATCATCCCTTTTTTGGATATTTTGTAGAGGATGCCTGTTCTTGTACCTTCACTCTTGGTATATGTTCTGGAAAAATAATATACTGTAGAGCCTAGAATAGCAATAATTAAGAACGACCACAATACTTTTTTAAATATCGATTTAGCCTTTATTTTTGTTTGTTCAAATGCCATGTGCTACTTATGATTAATTACAATGTGATTTAAATACCTGTTGATGATCACTTCAATGAATGAATAATCAATTTAACCGCTCGTGACACAAAAAAGTTTCAATCCTAGGCTTCAGGAACAAACTTAATGGATAAAGAATTGACACAATGCCTGGTATTTTTGTCAGTTAAACGCTCGCCTATGAACACATGGCCCAGATGACCGTCACAGTTGTTGCAGAGTATTTCAGTCCTGCGGCCATCCTTATCGGTGATTCTTTTGACTGATCCCTCATACTCATCATCAAATGCAGGCCACCCGCATCCTGAATTAAATTTGGCTACCGAACTATACAAGGGTTGATTGCATTGCCTGCAAACATATTGGCCTGGTTTGAAAAACTCGTCATATTCGCCAGTAAAAGGTCTTTCTGTCCCTTTGCGGATGATCACATATTCTTCTTCTGGTGTAAGTGGATTGTATTTGGACATATTCGGTCAGTATTACGCAAGTAAATGATTGAATTTTTGATGTAGTTTGGCGAGTTTGGGAGGGATCACTATCGAGCAATATTGTTGATTCGGATTGTTTGCATAATATTCCTGATGATAAGCTTCCGCTTTGTAATATATATCTGCTGGCGTAATCTCCGTCACGATGGGATCATCCCACAGTGGAGTAGCTACATTTATTTTAGAATGTTCTGCAATCTCCTTTTGCCTATCGTCTGTATAAAATATTGCTGATCTATATTGTGTACCCCGATCTGCTCCTTGTCTATTCAGTGTAGTAGGGTCATGGGTCGTCCAAAACACTTCGAGTATCGTAGCCAATGAAATAATAGCAGGATCAAAATCGATCTTGATCACTTCTGCATGACCTGTAGTTCCATTACATACTTCTCTGTATGCAGGATTTTTGATATGGCCTCCCATGTAGCCTGAGTCCACTGATTGTACTCCTTTTAATCTGACAAATACTGCCTCGACGCACCAAAAACAGCCCGCTCCTAAATAAATTGTTTCCAATGATTTTGATTTATTTTTATATTTGAATTGAAACAGAAATGAAAACATTATGTTCAATATCCTGATGTGTGGGAAGTCAGATTGCCCTCTAAATAATGGCTATATGACCCACTATAGACAGCTAACATCCGAAAAACATAGGAAAAAGATGAAAAATCTGAAATAAAACTTTAAAGTTGATAAACCGTTATCAATATATCAAATAGTATCGTAAATGATTGGTTGGAAATTTAGTGATTTTACAGCAGATGAAAGCGGAGATCCGTTTGAGCGTCTCTTGAAAATATTTAAAGATTTGTTGGTGCATACTTCTGGAGATGTATCAGAAGCATTGTCGTGGCTGACCGAACTGGACAAACAATACAAGCTGACAGATGAAAACTATGGAATAGCTGATTTCATCAACGACCTCATCGAAAAAGGGTATATCGGGCAGCAAAATAAAGGCGGGGGACTGGGCTTTTCCCCCACTTCCAAGATGGAGCTGGCACTTAGAAGGCAAGCACTCGATGATATTTTTGACCAACTAAAAAAATCCAAGCAAGGCAATCACAATACCAAAATGTCAGGCCAAGGAGACGAGTTCACCTCGGAGCTAAAGCCTTTTGTATTTGGAGATAAACTGGACAATATATCGATGACGGAAACACTGAAGAATGCACAGATCAATCACGGCATCGATGAATTTATGATCACAGAAGACGACTTACAAATCCATGAGACATTTTACAAAAGCCAGACTAGTACGGTGCTCATGATAGATATATCGCACTCTATGATACTGTATGGTGAAGACAGAATCACGCCAGCCAAAAAAGTAGCCATGGCACTGTCTGAGCTCATCATCACCAGATATCCCAAAGATACGCTGGACATCATCGTTTTTGGAGATGATGCATGGAGCATCGAAGTAAAAGACCTACCCTATCTGCAGGTTGGGCCGTATCATACCAATACAGTAGCCGGACTGGAGCTTGCTATGGACATACTCCGAAAAAGAAAAAACACCAATAAGCAGATCATGATGATCACCGATGGTAAGCCTACCTGCATTAAAAAAGGTAATCAATACTATCGTAACAGTTTCGGGTTAGACAGGAAAATACTCAATCGTACTTTAGCACTCGCCGCCAACTGTCGCAAAATTAATGTACCCATCACTACCTTTATGATTGCCAGAGATCCATATTTGGTCAATTTTGTGGATCAATTTACCAAAGCCAACAATGGCAAAGCATTTTATTCCTCTCTCGAAGGCCTAGGGGAGTTCATATTTATGGATTACAAACAAAATAAGAGGAATAAGAGGAATTGATAGCGAAAATCAAAATATTTGGAATATTACCTCAAAATCTACAATGAATTTCCTATTACTACCTAAAACCAATGCAAAATCAGACTCCTCCTGCGGTGGATCACTTTAGAAATCCCAACATAACCCTGTCTATGATTTGGTGTCAAAATAATCCTGATGCAAATGCCATCCCTACTGTGAAGAGTGCAGCTTACCTTTTTGGCCTTCATGACGGAATCCCATTATATATATATTTAGGTATCAAATGAACGATAATAATGATAATAATAAGTTCTGTAAAATTGCTATTTTATCATTCAAACCTATCATTTGAGCAAAACTACTTCAAGCTATTTGTACCATTTAGTTTATTGACCAACATGAATAAAGGATAACTGATCGCTAAGAAAATCAAGGCAAATTTGCTGCTGTCTTTGTCGCTATACACTGCACCTGCTAAAAATAATATAGACAAAATCAACAACAAATATGGCAAATATGGAAACCAGGGAGCTTTATAAGGCCTCTCCAAATCGGGTTCGCTATATCTGAGTTTGATCAGTGCTGCAAATCCAGCAGCATAACTCATGACGAAAAAGAAAGTAGCTATGTCTGATAGTTTGCCACAAGTATCTTTGCCACTCAAGATCAACAGTACAGACAACATCGCTGTCAATGGCATGGCAAAAGATGGTGTTCCTACTGCATTAACTCTGGTAGCAGCCTTGAAAAATAATTGATCTCGCCCCATTGAAAAAATCACTCTCGGAGCAAACATGATCTGTGCATTGACGATCCCCAATATCGAAATCATCAAAAAGAGGGTGATGATCTTCGAATATCCTTCCCCAAATATATAACTGATCGTATCTGCTGCTGCTAACTTAGAACTGGTCAGAATTTCTGCAGGCAAGGCATACAAAATGGCTGCATTGACCAATATATAAATGATGATGATCAATAGCACTCCTGTGATCATAGACTTGGGCAAAGTCTTAGCCGGATCGGTGTTTTCTTCTGTAAAATATGCAGCCGTATGCCAGCCATCATAAGTGTAAAATATGGCTTGCAGGGCTCCGATAATACCGATGAATGTTAATGGCACGACGGTATTGGATACGGTGTTTTCGACTGCTGATGCGGTAGGTGCACTGCCATAAATAAAACAAACTGCGACAAAAATTAAGAGTCCTACGGCCTTGATCACTGCTAACACCTCTTGAGATTTACCCGCCGATTTTGTTCCCAACCAATGAAATGCGGTAAGAACCATAAGCAATAAAATGGCCATCCATCTGATGTATGACTCTGTATCCGGCATCAACAATGCTATATATTCGCTCATGGTATATGCACCAAACCCAAGTGCTGACACTGTACCCAACCAACTGGTGATCCCTGTCACAAAACCAAAGTAATTGCCAAAAGCCCTTCTGGCATATACGTACCAAGCTCCAGCTTGTGGCACAGAAATGGCCAGTTCGATCGCACATAGCACCCCAAGGAGCGCGTATATACCCACACCAAGCCACAATGCCAGCACCATCCAAGGCTCACTTATCAACGCAGATATTTGGCCAGGTTTCCTTAAGATGCCTGTTCCAATCGTGCCTCCTACCGTGACGGCTATACCGAATCCTACGCCCAATAACTTGAGCAATTGGTTATTTTCTTGTTTCATTTTAGAAATTTTGGTTGGGATTAACAGGTGTGATCAGATACGATGACCCATTGATTATTTATTTTCTTCCAGATCAGAGTGAACAGACCCGTAGGAGTATCAGAAGATCTGACCAGTGTATATCTACCAATCATCATCGCACTAGTGCCATTCATGATGTCCAATCTGATGATCTCAAAATTAAGGATTCCCATGGCTTCACGGTCCGGATATCTTATTTTGTAGTTGTCGAGTGTGGATTGCCAACCATTTTTGAGGCCAGTGCTCCCTATAAATGTCAGCGAATCAGATTTCCAGTAACTCCCCATAAAAGTTTCAATGTCACCATTATTCCAGGCAATTCTTTGAGCTTCGAGGATCGAAGTTATAGATGCAGATTGGTCTTCAATATCTTCTATCGGCGGCTTTTGGCTACATGCAAAAAAAGACGACATCGATATAATATACAAAAGAATGCTTCTCATACTGCTGATTTAGATTCAAATGTATGAAATTTGAGATATATTTAATCAAAAGAATCTATTTTTTAGTAATAATTATTGGAATCTCACTTGATCCATTTTTCCATTTGTGATAGAACCGCTTGCATATCCTTAGGTATGGGCGCAAGCACTTCTACTTTTTTGTGGGTATATGGATGCACAAAAACCAATTTTTCAGCGTGGAGAGGTTGCCTGGTGAGAAGTGGTCTTTCTTCATCAAATTTTCCAAGGACAAATTTTTTAGCTTTGATTTCTGAGAGGTAAAACTTGTCTCTGTTGCCATATAGCTGATCAACAATCAAGGGGTGTCCAAGATATTGCATGTGAACCCTGATTTGGTGCATTCGGCCAGTGTGAATCCGAAGATATACCAAAGAGTACTTTTTGAAGTTTTTAATAATTTTGTAGTCCGTCATAGATTGTTTGCCACGCTTATGCACGAGCATTTTACCTCTGGTCACCGTGGATTCGCTGATGGGTATGTCTATTTTTCCGCTTTCTGGTGATGGGATACCGTCTACAATAGCTAAATAATATTTTTCTACTTCTCTCGCTTCAAATGCCATGGATAATAACCTATGTGTCTCTGGGTCTTTAGCCAATATCACCACACCACTGGTATATTTATCCAAACGGTGTACAGGTATGAGCCCAGTATATAATGGTTTTAGTGCCGATACCAAATTGGGCATCGATGGATCAAATCTATCAGGAATACTAAGCATCCCCGCAGCCTTATCGACAGCGATGAGATAGGGATCTTCAAACAATATATCGGGAATGGTTTTTTTCAAAGTCTAAATATTCAATTCACTAAATCTGCGTTTGTACTCGATGTAATATTTCCAAAGTATAGAGCCCTGATATCTTGCTTTTACATTGGCCTTTCCTATACGAGATTTGTTTATCCAATGGTATTCTTTATTTCTACGCTCCAAGACCAAAGGCAAATGCAGATAAAACGACATATGCGCTTTTATAACTGCTAAAGCGGATTTAGGGTAACCGTCGAAAACAAATTTTATAGCAGCCAATCCATCCAAAATAAGTCTGACCGGGATCAGCCAAAGCAAGGTGGTGAGTGATTCGTTTTTTGTGAGCAGATATAAATTATTTCTAAAGTTTAGGAAATCTTTTCTGGGATTTTTATAGTCCAAAGTACCTCCACCAAGGTGATATACTTTACTATCGGCTATATTTTTAATTTTAAATCCTGCTTGTTGGGCTCTCCAACAGAAGTCTATCTCCTCTTGATGGGCAAAAAAACCACCGTCAAACCCTCCTAAGCTTTTGAATAGTGCTGTCCTGCAAACCATAGCAGCTCCACTGGCCCAAAATATATCGATATCTTTAGTGTATTGACCATCATTATTTTCTACAGTGTCAAATATTCTACCTCTACAGAATGGATAGCCTAAGATATCAATAAATCCACCCGCAGCCCCGGCATACTCAAACTTATTTTTTTCTTCCATCGACATGATAGTAGGTTGAACCAGACCAATGGTTTTGTCTGATTCCAATGCCAGAAGTAATGGATCCAACCAGTTTTCGCTCACCAACACATCCGAATTTATAAAAGCAATAAACTCAGTCTCTACTTCTCTCACACCCTTATTATACCCCTCGGCATATCCATAATTTTTCAACAATTCGATTACTCTTATTTCGGGATACCATTCCTTGACGAAATCTACTGATAAGTCGTCAGAATGGTTATCTATGACCAACATATCAACATCGTACTGACTAGCTGAGTATTGCATCATAGGCAGATACGATTCCAACAAATCTACCCCATTATAATTTAATATAGCGAGCGTAACACTGGCCTTTTGCTCTGATTTTTGATTAATTTCGTCCAACACAATCAAAGCATTTTTTTCATCTACTTTCAGCTGCTCTTTCAGTTCATCCAGATGATTAAACTTGATATCTTGGCGCAAATAACGAAGGATATGAATCGTGATGGTCTTATCATAAATATTTTCATTAAAATCAAAGATATTAATTTCGATATTCAAGGTGACCTGATCAGAGACAGATGGTCGTTTGCCTATGTACATCATACCTTCGAAACCTACCTGATCTATGTCAATTCTTACTGCATATACTCCTTCGACTGGAATCAGTTTATTTTTCTCAGCTATTTCTAAGTTGGCTGTAGGGTATCCCAACTTACTCCCCAATTTATCGCCATGTATCACTTTACCCGAAAGGATATATGGTCTGTTGAGGTAAGATTCAGCACTTTGCACATCACCTGCCAAAAGTGCTTTTCTGATGGCCGTGCTGCTTATAGCGATATCTTCTATTTCCTGTTTAGGTATTTCGATGACCTTGAAGTGACCCTCTTGCTCATACTCTCTGAATAACGATATGTCTCCCCCCCGGTTGAGCCCAAATTTGTGATCATACCCAATGACCACATAGCTTGGACAGAAATGTGTGATGATGAATTTCTCAATATATTCTCTAGGTGACAACCTCGAGAACTCAAATGAAAATGGTACAACGACTAAGTTTTTAATACCATGACTTTCAATCAATTCTATCTTTTCAGCTAAAGTGTTCAATACACTAATATCGTCCTTGGAAGTGTCAATAACACTACGAGGGTGAGGGTGGAAGGTGATCACTATACTATCACCATCTATCTCTTCCGCTAGCCTACGCATACGCGAAAGTATCTTTTGGTGACCACGGTGGACTCCATCAAACGAACCAATGGTAATCACGGCATTTTTAAAGTCTGGAAGTTCTTTTAAATTACGATATATGTTCATGGAGGCCAATAAAAACGCTTAGCAAATAGACCGCAAATTTACTCTTTTAAACTTAATTTCATACTACACCACTATTATTATGAACAAATAAGGTCATTTTCAGATTAATGGTATATACAATATCTAAATTAATTAGTCGATGATAGATCACAATGTAGTAGTGAGTGCTCTTAGAAATGTAAAAGATCCAAAATCAGGTTCGGATATTTTGTCCGCCAAAATGGTAGAAGATTTTAGGGTTGATGGTAATAATATCTCTTTTTCTATAGTATTGAAAACCAACGATGCAGATCTCAAATCTGCACTAAATTTTGCTTGCATGGAAGCGATTGCCACAAAATATCCTAAAGCGGCGGTGCACATTCATGTCAAAATCAAATCGGATGTGACCCCTGACTCCGATGCTGCGCTACCGCAAGTAAAGAATGTAATAGCGGTAGCATCAGGTAAAGGTGGCGTAGGCAAATCTACTGTGTCTGTCAATCTTGCGGTCTCATTGGCCAAAGAAGGTTATAAAGTCGGCTTGATAGATGCTGATTTGTACGGTCCATCTATCCCTACTATGATGGGGTTGAATGGGCAACGTCCGAAAGTTGAATTGCTTTACGGTAAGCATAAGATAGTGCCCCTATTTGCCCATGGCGTGCATGTGATATCTATAGGTTGTATTGTAGAGCCTGAGCAAGCGGTAGTATTGAGAGGCCCTAGATTGGGTGGACTTTTAAGGCAGTTTCTACAAGACTGTCTATGGCCTGAACTGGATTATCTGATCATAGACCTTCCACCCGGGACAGGAGATATACAATTGACCCTCGTACAGACTGTACCAGTCACAGGAGCTATCATGGTCACCACGCCACAAGAAGTCGCTGTCATAGATGCTGTAAAAGCTATGAATATGTTTTTACTCCCGAATGTAAATGTTCCTATCTTGGGGGTTGTAGAAAATATGAGTTGGTTTACACCAGCAGAACTCCCTGACAATAAATATTATATTTTTGGTAAAGGAGGCGGCAAAAAGCTTGCGAGTCTTGCTAATGTTGAAATTTTAGCACAATTGCCCATCGTACAAAGTGTGAGAGAAGGCGGAGATCAAGGTATTCCTGCTGCTGCTCAAAACAATCATGTGCTGGTCGAAACGCTCAAAAAATTAGCATTAAATACCGTGCGTCAGATCAATGTCCGGCACGAACTCCACGAACCGACTCGAATTGTAAAAATAGAAACATAATTTATAGTCAAAAGAAATTAAATTGCGAAAAATATTAATTTTAATACGTTCAAAATCAAACGATTAAAATTTAAAATTTTTGCAATCTAATTTACTTTAAATATAATAAAAAACGTCGTCCATCCTTCTTGTAATAAAATTTTATATCTTTGTATCATGACATCAACTCAAACCAATGAAATGTACGATAAGGTCAATCTTGCCTTAGATGAAATACGCCCACATCTTGCGGTCGATGGTGGCAACATAGAGTTGGTGGAAGTGACAGAAGACAACATCGTAAAAATCAAGTGGATGGGTAATTGTGAGCATTGCTCTATGTCCACGATGACCATGAGAGCAGGTGTCGAACAAGCC
This sequence comes from Saprospiraceae bacterium, assembly GCA_049289435.1. GTDB lineage: Bacteria > Bacteroidota > Bacteroidia > Chitinophagales > Saprospiraceae > OLB9. The sequence continues at coordinate 9,021 of JBATLS010000404.1, forward strand.
ATCAAATCCAGAATACCACAAATACAATCGGTAGAAGCTATCAACGGTTACTTTTCAACATGACCAAAGGAGAATTAGTAGCTCAGATTTTTGCCAAGAAGAGTTTCCTTTGTGTAGGACTTGACCCGGATTTACAAAAATTACCCAAGCATTTACTGGACTTTGAAGACCCTATCTTCGAGTTTAATAAATCCATCATAGATGCTACCAAAGACATTTGTGTAGCTTACAAACCAAATGTGGCTTTTTATGAATCTTTGGGTCCCAATGGATGGATTTCATTAGAAAAAACCTTGGCATACATCCCAAATGATATCTTTACCATCGCTGACGCTAAGAGAGGGGATATCGGAAATACAAGCAAGATGTACGCTAAGACATTTTTTAAGTATTTCGACTTTGATGCTGTCACGGTTGCTCCGTATATGGGGGTGGATTCAGTAACTCCTTTTTTAGAGTTTGCAGACAAATGGGTGATTTTGCTTGGCCTTACCAGTAATGAAGGTAGTAAAGACTTTCAGCAAATAAAAGATATAAATGGAACACCCTTGTATAAATCTGTCATACAAAAATCACAAGAGTGGGGCAATCCTAACAATCTCATGTACGTCATTGGTGCCACACATCCCGATTTATTTGCAGAAATCAGGGCATTAGCTCAAGACTATTTCTTGCTAGTACCAGGAGTTGGTGCTCAAGGTGGAGATCTTGATGAGGTGGTGCGTTATGGACAAAATGAGGAGATAGGATTGCTGATCAACTCATCACGTGACATTATATATGCAGATGATGATATAGGCTTCCAATCAAAAGTCAAGGATAAAGCCAAAACTATACAACAAAAAATGGAACGATATTTTGATTAATTTATTTGAGTAAGTTGTTAGATATTTTTACATAATCAATTGATGATCAAACAACTACAACTTGATCATTTACCCAATCTACATATTCTTGATTTGCATCCACCTCCCATCTCAAGATGGCCGGAATATCATATGGATGAATCGATTTCACATGGATTTCTATCACCTTATATAGATCGGGTAATGATTTGACTATTGCGATCCACTCATCTTCTCTGCTGATATCACCATTCCACCAATACATGCTTTTGCTTTGGATGACGTTGCCACAAGCAATGATTTTACTTTCCAGCAAAGACCCAAGGATGTTTTCAGCTACATCCTCCGTAGGACATGGTATGTATAGCATCAGGAGATTCATTATAGTGCTAAAATTTCGGCCATTTTTACAAGATCTTTGTTCAAGCTCTTGGTTTTGGTGATGGCGTCATGAAAAGGGGTAAAAGTGATTTTGTCATTGATGATACCCAATGCGACACCTCCGTCACCTCTCAATAATCCCAGAACAGCAGAGTGCCCCATCCTACTGGCCAAAACTCTATCCATAGCTGTGGGTGATCCCCCCCTTTGCAAGTGACCTATGATGGTTACTT
>JBATLS010000405.1:0-3751 GCA_049289435.1 Saprospiraceae bacterium
CTTTAAGAATCGTAGTAAATGTATTATTTTTGGGTGTATCCCAAAATTTCACTTTTATGCAATTTCTTTTTAGATTACCCCATCCCTTAAGGGAGCTAAAAAGAAATTGGCTATCAATGAATGCAAAAATGGGATACACCCTTATTTTTAAGCTTTCGCTCCTTTTGCTTTTTCTATGACTGCCTCTGCTATTCCTTTTGGTGCCGGAGCAAAATGACTGAACTCCATACTGCTGCTGGCTCTACCAGAGGTGATCGTCCTGAGCTGTGTGACATACCCAAACATCTCTGCCAACGGTACTTCTGCAGATATTGCAACAGCACCACCTGATCTGGTGTCTTGTCCTTTTGGCAATCCTCTCCTGCGGTTGAGGTCACCTATCACAGATCCTACATATTCGTCTGGAGACACTACTTCGATCTTCATGATCGGCTCCAACAATACCGGATTGCAAAGTTTTGCTGCTTCTCTAAATCCTTCTTTTGCACACAGTTCGAATGCTAATGGTTTGGAGTCCACTGCGTGAGTCTGACCATCATATAGTCGTACTCTCATACTATCGATATGATATCCGGCAAGTATCCCATTATCCATCATCGAGTTAAACCCTTTTACGATAGAACCGAAATATTCTTTTGGCACTGATCCTCCGAATATATCATTGACAAACTGAAGCTTGGTTTTACCTGACTTGAAATCATCTGACTGAAGGAAATCTTCGTCAGCAGGCCCCAATTCGAAGGACATCTGCGCAAATAATCCCGACCCACCTGATTGCTTTTTCAATCGCTCTGTATGCTCTACACTGGTGGTGAGGGCTTCTTTATAATTTACCTGAGGCGCACCCTCATTAACTTCTACTTTGAATTCTCTTCGCAGTCTGTCCACAATGATCTCGAGGTGCAATTCACCCATACCACTGATTACGGTCTGATTGGTTTCTTCATCATATCTGACCCTGAAAGTCGGATCTTCTTCAGAAAGTTTATTCAACGCCATGCCCAATCTGTCCAGGTCCTTCTGAGTCTTAGGCTCAATAGCAAGACCGATCACGGGCTCAGGAAATACCATACTCTCGAGTACAATTGGATGAGCTTCGTCGCTCAATGTATCTCCTGTACGTATGTCCTTAAATCCTACTCCAGCTGCTATATCTCCAGCTTCTACTCTATCGATGGCATTTTGCTTGTTGGCATGCATCTGATATAGTCTAGATATACGCTCTTTGTTGCCAGATCTGGTATTGAGGACATAAGATCCTGCATCCAATCCGCCTGAATATACCCTCATAAATGCCAATCTTCCCACATATGGGTCGGTAGCAATTTTAAATGCAAGCGCTGCAAAAGGTTCAGTGACGGATGGTTTTCTTTGTTCTTCTTTATCTGTCTTTGGATTGATCCCAGTGATGGCATCTACATCCAATGGACAAGGTAAGAATGCACATACAGCATCCAATACTGCTTGTACCCCTTTATTTTTGAAAGCAGATCCACACATGACCGGCGTAAATGCCAAGTCCATGACTGCAGTTCTGACCGCTTTTTTTATTTCATCCTGTGTGATGGAGTCTGGATCTTCAAAAAACTTTTCCATCAACTCTACATCGTATTCAGCTACCGCTTCTATCAATTTAGCTCTGTACTCTACCACGGTGTCCGCTATGTCAGCAGGTATATCTATTACTTTGTATGACATGCCCTGATCATCTTCATTCCACACCATGGCGATATTGCTGATCAAATCGACTGCCCCTTTGAATTTTTCTTCAGCACCTATCGGCACCTGAAGTGGAATAGCATTGGCACCCAATTTTTCTTTGATATCATTGACTACATTGAAGAAGTCTGCTCCTGATCTATCCATCTTATTGACAAATGCGATGCTCGGCACTCTATATCTTTCGGCTAGACGCCAGTTGGTCTCAGATTGTGGCTCTACACCATCCACCGCACTGAATAAAAATACCAATCCGTCCAACACTCTCAAAGATCGGTTGACCTCTACTGTAAAGTCCACGTGACCCGGAGTATCTATGATATTGAAGTGATATGGTTTGGTATCATCTGTAGCCTGTCCCTGTTCAGTAGGATAGTTCCAACTACAAGTCGTTGCAGCAGAAGTGATGGTAATGCCTCTCTCCTGCTCCTGCTCCATCCAGTCCATAGTAGCAGCACCATCGTGTACCTCTCCTATTTTGTGGCTGATACCGGTGTAATAAAGTATTCTTTCGGTGGTAGTCGTCTTGCCTGCATCGATGTGAGCAGCGATTCCAATGTTTCTAGTATATCTAAGATCTTTTGCCATGATGATATGGTTGTAAAGATTTAATGTCTAAATTAAAAAATAGGTGTATAATATTCAAAAGAAAGAGAGGCGTGTGATTAAGCCTTGAAGTGAGCAAAAGCTCTATTGGCTTCAGCCATTCTGTGAGTATCTTCTCTTCTTTTGACCGCAGCTCCTTCGCCTTTGCTTGCTGCGATCAGCTCTGCAGATAGTTTTTCAGCCATTCCTTTACCACTACGAGCTCTGGAAAATCTGATGATCCACTTCATACCAATAGACAATCTTCTGGCTGGTCGTATTTCTGTAGGTATCTGGAAAGTAGCTCCCCCTATACGCTTACTTCTCACTTCTACAGCAGGCATGACATTTTCCAATGCTTTTTTCCACGTTTCATGTGGGTTTTCACTGGTTCTGCTCTCAATTTTGTCCATAGCATCGTAGAATATGGCATAAGATACACTTTTCTTACCTTCCCACATCATATTATTGACAAATTGAGTTACCATAGTATCACCATATCGTGGATCTGGTGCGATGACTCTCTTTTTTGGTTTTCTTTTTCTCATCTTTCGATAAAATTATTATGATCTAAACGAATATTATTTCTTAGGGGCTTTAGCGCCGTACTTTGATCTACTCTGCAATCTCTTGGCCACACCAGCAGTATCCAATGCACCTCTTACGATGGTATATCTTACTCCCGGAAGGTCTTTAACTCTACCGCCTCTTACCAGGACGATTGAGTGCTCCTGAAGATTGTGTCCTTCACCCGGTATATAGCAGATCACTTCCAAACCATTGGTCATCCTTACCTTAGCCACTTTTCTAAGTGCTGAGTTTGGTTTTTTTGGTGTAGTAGTATAAACTCTGGTACAAACACCTCTTTTCTGTGGGCATGAATCCAAAGCTCTTGACTTGCTTGGGAAAACTACTTTTTCTCTACCTTTTCTTACTAACTGATTAATAGTTGGCATATATGAAAATTTATTAAAATATTGATTTTTTTATGAAGAAAGACCTTCCTTCTTCAAAAAGAGACGCAAAGGTATTATTATTTTGTTTATGGAGTGCAGATTTTGGGAATATTTTTATAATAAATTGTTGAAATTTAATACGTTCCGAATAATTAATCTCTTACGCATGGTCGATTTTTGTAATAATTGAGCTCATATTAAAGATTTCGTATGTATAAGTTGTTGTTAATAATGATTAATGATTAATGATTAATGTTGAATGATAAATGTTGAATGATAAATGTTGAATGTTGAATGTTGAATGCACCAAAGACTAAAGACTAAAGACCAAAGACTATAGACTAAATTATTTTGAATGTTGAATAATTAATGTTGAATGAAAAAGTCTATTAAAACCTATACCCAAAAGATATCCTAGGCGATACATACATACCATGATCCCAAGTATCGGAAATATTATTGTTTCTTGGAATTGATGCTAGCTTTAATTC
>JBATLS010000406.1:0-2042 GCA_049289435.1 Saprospiraceae bacterium
GATCAAAGAGCAAACCGAGCTGTCGCTTAAAACGGATATCCTTACTCTGTACAATAGTTATATTACGGCTTTAGATATGGTCGATATGGAAGACAAAAATATTAGAATAGCTCAGCAAACACTGGACATTACCTCTGACAAAATGAGGATCGGCACCATCAATTCACTGGAACTAAGGCAAGCACAACTCAATCTGGTAGATGCACAGTTTAGAAAGATCACTTCCGCCTTTGAAGCCAAAATGGCCGCCCTTGAGTTGATGAGGTTATCTGGACAGTTGATCAATTAGATTTTTAGGGTCAAATCAAAATATCAAAACATCATGATTAAAAACATCTTAAAAACACTACAGGATACTGGTGATATCATGATGGACAAAGCCGCAGAAATCAATGAAGCAGCCAAAGAAAAATTTCAGGACGCAAAAGATCATACTAAAGAAAAAATGATGTCTGTCATCGAGGAATGGGTCGAATTGCTGCCCAAACTGACGGCAATGGGTTTTGAAATGACTTCTTTTGGCGTGGCGATGTCCATCAGCCCATGTATGCTCTTAGAGATGAAAACACATACAGCGCGGTTTAGTGAAGAACGAATCAGAGTATTGATCGAGGAAAATAAGAATGAAAAATCAATAAAACTTTTGCTCGGAATCATCAAAACTACCTTACAATTGCACAAAAAATCCAAAGCGACCATTAAGGAAGACCTTATCGTCAAAATCGAGGTGAAGCTATCTCCTGAGATAAAAGTCTTCATAGGCAAGCCTGAGCTGCTTTAAATATGGCGGTAGGAAATAGCCACTGGTGATTATTTTTGAGTACAATTCAATAGCCACTGATTTAAACGGTCAAATAGTCATTAATTATTCCTTTTCTTTGTAGAAATTTTTTATCATGCATACCATTACAGATATCATTATTTACCCTATAAAAGGTCTTGGAGGGATTCGCCTGCCCGAGGCTTTTGCTATGAAAGCAGGCTTTCAGCACGACAGGAGGTGGATGCTTATAGATGGACATGGACAGTTTGTGACGCAAAGGACACTACCCCAAATGGCCTTATTCCTACCAAAAATGACCGAAAATATTTTAAACATCACCTACGGAGATCAGAAGTTTTCTTTTGATATGGATGAAAGAAGTCACCAGGTCATATCAACCAGAGTTTGGGATGATGCTGCTACTACTATGAAAGTATCGGAGGCTGCGGATCAGTGGTTTTCGGACATGCTCCGACAAAAAATCACCTTGGTACGAATCAAGGACGAAATGTCGCGAATGCACCACAATAAAACTCAAAATATACACTTGCCAGTCAGTTTGGCGGATGGATATCCATATCTGCTGATAGGAGAAGAAAGTTTGCGACACCTCAACACAAGAGTACAGACACCCCTTGCCATGGATCGATTTAGACCCAATATAGTAGTCACATCTACAGTGCCACATGAAGAAGATGCTTGGACATCCATGACAATCAATGGTACAAAATTTCTAAATATGAAGCCTTGTGGAAGATGTAACGTCATCACTATAGATCAGGCTACAGCCGAAATAAACAACGAACCCCTTCGGATACTCAACCAATACCGCAAAGTGGGAAATAGTGTGCTTTTTGGCACAAATCTGATGTGTGCAGAAGAAGGAATTGTATCCATAGGCGATAAAATTTTAATGTAGTTCCTAAATATCGAGAACTACAGACTCCTGACCATCAAAATAGCCAATAATGGCCTTGCAATCTCAAATAAGGAATATCCCGATAGGTATTGTCTCGATAATTATCGGGACAATAGAAAGAAAACTATTTGACTGCTAGCTGAAGCTAGGAGCAATCGAATAATATCAGAAAACCAGACCCCGAGTCAATGAAATAAGGAAAAAAGTGTGATGATTCGCAAAATTATATTGCAGCAAAATTTGATAAAATTGTTGAATGCAATGTCCATTTTCAATTGCCACTGGTTTCAACCAGTGGGTTTATAATGTTATATACAATTGGCTTTAGCCAAATTAATCATGCCGATTAGCCATTTATTT
>JBATLS010000407.1:0-3103 GCA_049289435.1 Saprospiraceae bacterium
ATTCAATAGCAGTCACGAGTAGCTTGCTTAGCGATTTTCTTTCTGGGAATTTATATTTCAATGTACACTCCCCTACATATCCAGCAGGAGAAGTAAGAGGCCAGGTATATAGAATTGCCAGAGATGGATATGCATATGATCTTTGTCCACAACAAGAGGCCACACCAGTATTAAGTCCAGGAAATGCCAGCGGATCAGGTATGTTTGCTTTCAACAGACATCTGGATGAAGCACATATGATGGTAGTAGCCAGCGAATTGAGTTCACCATTTCAAAGTGCACACATACACAATGGAGCGTTGGGAGTGAGTGGGCCCGTAGTGCTTAATATCACTGATAAATGGGCAAAAAATGGTTCATTCTTTTATCTGACGACTGAATTTACAAAGTCACTGGCAGATCTGATTCAAGCCAAAAATGCCTATGTCAATGTGCATACAACCACCAATCCAAGTGGAGAAATCAGAGGCCAAATTACCAAGACTCCAGATTGTCCATTCCAAAGTGCGGTCATAGATTTAGGAAGTCAAAGTTTTGAATTGGATGTATTTCCTAATCCAGTTAGCAATATGCTAAAAGTCAGGTTTGATGGAGATCAAAAGTTGTTTCAAAACACGACAATACAAATTCGTGATTTATCAGGAAAGCTTCTTTTCACACAAAAAACAGATGAAACAGAGACAACTATAGATATCGGGGACTTTGCTCCGGGTATCTATCTGATGAATGCTTCCAGCAATACATACTCGGCATCAATCAAAGTAGTAAAGATATAATACCACTTCAAAAATGGAACACTAACGTTTAAGTATTTTGGGGAAATTGCTTTTTTCGTCATTCGATAGGATCGCAGGTTAAATCTTGTGATCCTTTTTTATTTATAAAAAATCGGGTAAAAATAAATCCAAAATCCATTGCGTCCTCGTACATCATTATAACAAGGTCACAAATAATATAATTCATTCCCCAAAATACACACTATGCAATTTAAAATTTTACTCACGTTAATTCTTGCTCATACTACACTTTCAGCTCAGGTAGTCCAAGGTATCGTCAAAGATAAATCGGGAAATCCGATAGAAATAACTACAGTAATGATCAAATCGACCCAAAATCATGTCCATACTGATGAAAATGGTAAATATGCGATTTCAGAAGCGAAAGCGGGAGACACGCTCGTCATTCAACAGATGTTTTACGAGACAAAAGAACTCATGCTTACTTCTGAAAATATGGAACAAACAATCATTACTACATTAGATCAAAAACCATTTGAATTAAGCCATGTTGTCATCACACCAAATATCAATGCTTTAAAAACGCTATCTCAGATAGACCTCCAAACCAAACCAGTTAATTCTTCACAGGAATTGTTGAGGCAGGTTCCCGGACTTTTCATTGGTCAGCATGCAGGTGGCGGCAAAGCCGAACAGATCTTCCTGAGGGGATTTGACATTGATCACGGTACAGATGTCCTGATCAATGTAGATGGGATTCCGATCAACATGGTGTCTCATGCGCACGGGCAAGGATACGCAGACATGCATTTTATCATGCCAGAAATCATCGAAAACATTACTTACAATAAAGGGCCATATGATGTAGATAAAGGAAATTTTGCGACAGCTGGTTATGTGGCTTTCAAGACAAAAGATCATGTCAAAGAGTCTATATTGAGCACAGAAATTGGAAGTTTCAATACCAAACGTATCACTGGGCTATTCAGCATCATGGACAAAACCAATGAATCAGCATACTTCGCCTCCGAATACTTACTTTCGGACGGACCATTTGAAGCAACACAAACTTTCCAACGGTTCAATATATTTGCCAAATACACTAAAACTCTTGAAAATAATGATAAATTTTCTATTTAGACGTCTCGATTTACCAGTAGGTGGGACGCTTCCGGACAAATCCCACAACGTGCAGTTGCGTCAGGTCAAATATCCAGATTTGGAGCCATTGATAATACGGAAGGTGGGCAAACCTCCAGAAGCAATCTTCATTTGAACTATACTAAATACATGTCCAATGATGCATATCTTAAAACAAATGCATACATATCTTCCTACTATTTTCAACTTTTTTCTAATTTCACTTTCTTCCTTATGGATAGCATTCATGGTGATCAAATCAAGCAAAAAGAAAAAAGAAATACCTATGGAGCCAATACTGAATTCCATTTTAAATTATCAAAATCGGCGTCAGACCTCAGATTCAGACTTGGAGTTGGGTTGCGATATGATGATATCAATGATGTAGAACTCTTTAATACACTACAACGCAAATCTACTCTTCAAAACCTTGCATTAGGAGACATAGACGAGTCCAATTTGTTTTCATACGGAGATGTCACTTTTGAAAACGGCCCGATACAGATCACTACTGGCATCAGAGCAGATTATTTCAATTTTGTATATCAAGACAAATTGCCAAGTATCTATCAACTAAACTCCGCCAATACTACTAAGGTTAGTCCAAAAATAAGCCTACAATATTCATTCAGTAACAGATATCAATTATATACAAAATTTGGAAAAGGTTTTCATTCCAATGATACACGTGCTATCACCAATGGTCAAATTTCTAACACTGTCCCATCCGCTTATGGATTAGATGTCGGAGGATTATTTAAAATATCCAAGCACCTTATTTTTGATGTAGCCTTGTGGCACCTTCTGTTGGAACAAGAATTTGTTTATGTCGGTGATGCGGGTATCGTCGAGCCTAGTGGTCAATCACAAAGACAAGGTCTGGATTTGGGTATTCGATTCCAGCCTCTACCATGGTTATTTATTTATACAGATATCAATCTCGCAAACCCAATAAGTGTAGAAGATCCTGAAGGTCAAAACTATATCCCGCTTGCACCTACATTTACCAATACCGGAGGTTTATCACTCAATATCGGAAATCATATGACGGGCGGAATCAGATATCGACATATGGGCGATAGGGCAGCCAATGAAGATAAAAGTATTGTTGCCAAGGGTTATACAATAGTAGATATGAATCTAAATTATTCTCTTAAGTCTTTTACTTTAGGGCTAGAAATCAACAATCTATTGAATCAGCAGTGGAATGAAACGCAGTTTGCCAC
>JBATLS010000408.1:0-8806 GCA_049289435.1 Saprospiraceae bacterium
CTGGTTAAGCCTTCATATACTTCATCAACTACATAGATTAATAAAAATAAAGGATTCCACCATTTCGAACCACCAATACTTTGAATTTGGTCTAATTGGTTGCATTCATTTTTTGAAAAATCTCTAAGTTTCATAATATTTAAAATTTAATTTAATAAATAATGTTTGATTCTATATTCTTATCTTGGTGTCATTATTAAGATAATAACTTTCCGGACCATAATCATGCCAATTACATTTCAAATAATGAGCAAGATCTGCAATCCAACCTCCACCTAATACTTTTGATTTGTTTTGAAGTTTAGAACTTTCGAAATTTTTTAGACTAATCATAAGTTTACAAATTATTTTATCCCCCCTCTCTTTTCAATCGCCTCCCCACACTACATGGTTCCGCCGGGTTCAGGTATATCCCGTCTGCTTTTGATCTGCATCTCTGCTGGCCGGCAGGGGTGCAAGGGAGGCAGAAATCCCTTTTTTGTATCGCTTGATCATAAATACATTACAAACATACGGGCCACCACTGCCATTTTTTGGCAGTGGAGAAATTATTTTTCATTTATTTTTATTTTTTATGATTTGGTGAGACAGCCAGCATTTTGATATTTTAGATATTTCGGTATTATGTTTTGTTTGATGCTTTATATCACTTTAGTCATATTTTAATCTACTGCTTGCCCCTTGACATCGCAGAATAATCATTGGTGATGTGGGTGGTGATTTTTTTTGATTTTTTTTTACTTTTTTTTAGTTTAGGTCAGCATGGTAGTGATTTGGGCGGATATACAGGCATAATATTATGTAAGAACACACAGCCTTTTGTATTCGGTCGGAGACCGACCAATATTGCATCGTAGCGAGGACGCTACGACAAACGAGAAACTACGCCGATCGTTACTTTACATAACTTGGTCCAGATCAAACATGTCTTCTCCCACTTTTCGACCACCTTTGATTTTTATCAGATCCTGATTACCAATCGTTAGGTGAAATTCATATTTTACTGTTTCTTCAAAATAATAAGTCTTCTCCTCACTATGATACTTGATCGGAAAGCCACTTTCTTTCATTTCACTGATCAGTCTGTGTACATTGCGTGTACTCTTGCCCAATTTTTTGGTAAAGGATGCAGCATCGCCCGTACCCTTCATCCTGATCAAGGTGTTGACTCTGTCCATAAATTCCAAATTGTGTATCAACTTCATAATTATTGTTTTGAATAATAAAATAAACTTCCCTTCCTTACAAGTCACTTATGTCCTGTAAGGTCAATTAATATAGACACATGCGGTATTGCTGGCTTAGTTTTAACCATATATCCTCCACCTATCGGAAAATATATCCCAACATGTATCACAAATCAATTGATATTTATATTATTCTCAACAACTGATGGACAAATATATACATCTATTATGAGAATATGTGATAATGGATTTTTTTTTCTAAAATAATTTAGCACGTTATATTTGCTTCTTATATTTTGAAGTTTCGATCTTCTACATACGCTCATGCTTTCTACGGATTGTAGTATTGCCATTACAGAATATATTTTGTCCATAATTCATCTCCTTCAGCTATTTATTCTCGTCGATGAGTTTCTTATTCTCTCGGCGTAGCACTGGTGCATGAAGTCTTCAAGTGACGACTCACCTACACTCTCGATCTTATCCGTCCACTTGTATATACTTGTGGCAGATACTTCATAATGCAGGGGTGAGTTTAGTACGCACTATTCCTTTGCCATCTTGATGACAGCTAATTTTTCGGATTTATTCTATGTTTTCCTGTGTGTTCCCATATTCATAAATTTATACACTTTGTGTTAAACCTAATAACCATTGTGCACTTTGTGCAAACCTCAGTGCACTTTGTGGTAAAATTTATAACCTTTGTGCACTTTGTGTAAACCTTAGTGCACTTTGTGGTAAAAAAAATCTTAGTGCCCTAAATATACTACTAAGTTTCATTACAAGCTCTTGCGCTTAGAAGCAGACGTAATATCAGACCAATGACCTAAATAATTACAAATATTTTCCTTAAATAAAAAAATTGATATTATTTTTAAATTTGCAATTTAGAAGAATCAAAATATAGATGAACAACAAACAAATCGCTTCAAAATTTGACCTTTTGGCCAAATTGATGGAGCTTCATGAAGAGAACCCTTTCAAAATAAGGTCTTATGCAAATGCCTACTTGAGTCTCAGAAAACTGGAGGGAGACTTGCATACCATGCCAAAATCTGAGTTGTCTGCGATCAAAGGGGTGGGCAATACCATCGCCGATAAAATAGAAGAGATATTGCAGACCGGGCAGCTAAATGCATTGATAAAATATCAGGATATGACACCGGCTGGCGTGCAAGAAATGCTCCATATCAAAGGTCTTGGCCCATCCAAAGTAAGACAAATCTGGCGTGAAATGGACATTAATACTGTCGGGGAGCTGCTCTATGCCTGCAATGAAAACAGGTTGGTAGCTTATAAGGGGTTTGGTATCAAAAATCAGGAAGAGATCAGGCAAAGAATAGAATACTACCGGGACTCTCAGGGTAAATATTTGTATGCCCATGTATATAAAGCAGCATATGATCTTAAAAATGCCATAAGTGCTGTGATTCCCGAGTCAAAAATAGAAGTATGTGGTGACATCCGTAGGTGTATGCCAGAAGTATCAGGTATCGAGCTCATCACCGACTGTCAGGATATTGATATTATAGCTGACATTGAAGATATCAAAGAAGATGCTGGTCAATGGTTATACAAAGGATTTCCAACAAAGATTTATCAGGTTTCTCCCTCTGAATTTACAAAAACGTTATTTAGCAAGTCTTGTAGCGAGTCGTTTTTAAATGCATTTACGGCTGAGGATCTTGAAGTGGGTGACGAACAGCAGATTTTTAAAAATAAAGGCAATCATTTCATACCGTCAGAGCATAGAGAAGATCCGGATATTTTATTGCAATATATAAATACAATACCTGCTCTCATAGAGACTTCAGATATTTATGGTATTATTCATAATCATAGTACGTACAGCGATGGGTTACACAGCCTGGAGGAAATGGCAAATTTTGTAAAAGAGTGCGGTTTTCAGTATTTTGTGATATCAGATCACAGCAAGTCAGCAGGTTACGCAGGAGGATTATCGGAAGAAAGAGTGATGCAACAGTGGTCCGAAATTGATCAGCTCAATGACAAATTTGCTGACGGCTTTAAAATCTATAAGAGTATTGAGAGCGATATTCTGGTCGATGGATCGCTTGATTATAGCGATGATATATTGAAGAGATTTGATCTTGTCATTGCTTCAATTCACTCGGTACTTAATATGGACATAGACAAAGCTACTGCCAGACTGATCAAAGCCATCGAACATCCAAGCACACGCATATTGGGTCACCCTTCGGGGAGACTGCTCTTAGCCAGACAAGGATACCCTTTGGATTACACAAAAATCATAGATGCCTGTGCCTCCAACCATGTGGTGATAGAACTCAATGCCAATCCTCAAAGGTTGGATCTGGACTGGATGTGGATACCATATGCTTTAAAAAAAGGGGTGATGATATCCATCAATCCAGATGCTCACTCCAAAGAGTCCATACATTATATAAAATATGGAGTGGCAGTAGCACGCAAAGGAGGGCTGACCAAAGATATGTGTTTAAATTCCCTTTCCAGGTTAGAATTTGATGATTGGCTGGCTTCAAAATAATATAGGTTGTTAATCCTATTTAGTTTGTGTTAAAAACTTGTTAATCGGACTAATGTTTATATATAATATATTGTACTATCGGTTTATACCTTTATTTTTGCAATGTATTTAACACATTTTATTAAACAAATTAAAAAGTCTGAAATAATGAAAAGATTTAATTTATTAGCAATTGTTGCTTTGGCTACTATGGTACTATTTACTTCCTGCAAGGAGAAATCTGCTGACGATGCAAATGCTGCACCTGCTACAGATGCCACAGCGATGGAAGCTACTCCAGTAGCTGATCCAGCAATGGCTGCCACTGATGTAGCTGCTACTCCAGTACCTACAGGACCATTGACTACTATCAAATTTGACGAAGAGACATACAATTGGGGTAAAGTGATGGATGGCGAAAAAGTAACTCATGTGTACAAATTTAAAAACACTGGTACTGAGCCTTTGATCATTTCCAATGCAAAAGGAAGCTGTGGATGTACAGTACCTGATTGGCCGAAAGATGCCATTGCTCCTGGTAAGTCAGGTGAAATCAAAGTGATATTTGATTCTACAGGTAAAGGTGGAGTTGGTGGAAAAGAAGACACTAAAAAAGTAACTGTAACTGCAAATACTGACCCAGTAGATACATATTTGACTATTACTGGAAAAGTTGACAAAAAAGAAGGAGTTCAATAATTGAAACCTTTTTGATTTAGATAAGTTATAAAGGCTGTTCAGACTCTGAGCAGCCTTTTTTTTTTGCGTGAGCCATGGTATCTTAGTCTTGGAGCAATGATTCTAGTACACTTATATATGAGCAAAACTATAGAGTCAGGGGACATAGTATAAATCATCTCCGCATTATACTCCATTATTGGCCTTGTAGTATTGGAATAATGACATTGATATCTCCAGGTTAAAAAAAAAGCGGAGTCGAACTTACGTCCGTCCCCGCATAACCCCAAAAAACCAATTGCAAACAATTTTATTTTAATGCAATGATTGAAATATATTTGTATTTTTATTTCTTTAGATCATAAGTTCTTACCAGTATGACGTTACTCAAATAAAGGGTCACATTTTTGAAAGCTTAAAATTTTAAAATTTGAAAGTCAAAACATCTTTTTTTTGCTCCAATTGTGGGACAGAATCACCAAAGTGGGTTGGAAAGTGCCCTTCTTGCAACGAATGGAATACCTATATAGAAGAGGTCATAGAAAAAAATACAGTGCAAGCTGAGAAAGATCAAGTCTGGAAAGGAAGTAGTAAAGTCAAAGTTATTCCAAAGCTGCTCGATGAAGTGACTTCCGTTAAGTCCAGCAGGATGGATACCAACGATGAAGAGCTCAATAGAGTCTTGGGTGGAGGTTTGGTGTCGGGTAGTATCATCCTTGTGGGCGGACAACCGGGCATCGGGAAGTCCACTCTATTATTACAATTGGCACTAAAACAAAAATCTAAAGTCCTATACGTATCTGGTGAAGAAAGTGAAGAGCAGATCAAGATGCGAGCTGACAGGATAGGCTTCAGAAATCAAAAATGTTATATTTATACTGATGTCAATGTCAGCAATATACTCAAGGAAGCCAATAAATTGCAGCCGGATATCATCATCATAGACTCTGTACAGACCTTGATGAGTCCATACATCGACAGTACTCCAGGGAGCATCTCGCAAGTCAGAGAGTGTACGGGAGAGATGCAGAGATATGCCAAGGAGACCAATATCCCTATTTTTATCATAGGTCACATCACTAAGGAAGGTGGGATCGCAGGTCCTAAATTGCTGGAGCACATCGTGGACGTGGTCTTACAGTTTGAAGGAGACCAGCATTACGCATATCGTATATTGCGGACACTCAAAAACAGATTTGGCTCGACTGATGAGATAGGCATCTATGCCATGGATGTCAAAGGGCTAAGGGAGATTTCTAATCCTTCTGAATTGCTGATATCTCCTGATGATGCACATCTCAGCGGAAGTGCGGTAGCTGCGTCTGTGGAGGGATTAAGGCCATTGTTGATCGAAACACAGGCACTGGTCAGCCCGGCCATCTATGGGACGCCTCAGAGATCCGCTACTGGATTTGATATCCGTAGATTGTCTATGTTGCTCGCAGTACTCGAAAAAAGGTGTGGCTTGCCTTTCGGTCAAAACGATGTCTTCCTGAATATCGCTGGTGGTATCAAAGTCACGGATCCTTCTATAGATCTGGCAGTAATCACTGCATTGATATCATCTTTGCAAGACATCCATGTCAGTAAGAAAATTTGTTTTGCTGGTGAGGTAGGTCTTTCTGGCGAAATAAGGCCAGTCAGTCGGGTAGAGCAAAGGGTTCAAGAAGCAGGCAGATTGGGATTTGAGACCATTTTTATATCAAAATACAAGGCTGATTTACTACCCAAAAAAAATTATGGCGTCCAGATAAGCATGCTCTCCAAGATAGACGACTTGCTCAAGTATGTCTTTGCATGAGCCAACATAAGTTAAATGAAATATCGCTAAAGCATCCTGTGGTCATCTATGACGGAGTGTGCCATCTTTGTGATGGTAGTGTGAGATGGTTGGTGGAGCATGATCGTCGCAGGGTATTCAGATTTTGTCAGATGCAGTCGATGGATATTGATATTTTTTCATATATGCCTGGAGACACAGTGGTATTGTATTGGCAAGAGAAAGCATATTTACAGAGTTCAGCCGTGCTCCAAATACTTATCTTAATGGGTGGGGTGTATAAGTGGGTCGGATGGATCGGACACATCATCCCGTCATTTATTAGAGATTGGGTCTATCGTCAGGTGGCAGCCAGGAGATATCTATGGTTTGGGAAAGCAGACAAATGCAACAGCCCTCCAGACGATTGGGGAGATATCATGATTGATTGGGAAAAAGATATGTAGGTATTAATCTAAAATAACTCTAGTGCTATCAGTGAGATAATCATCTAATCTCATCAAGGGTATAGTGACAAAAAAATCGGTACCTTCTCCCACTTTGGTTTCAAAGTATATGCGACCATTGAAGGATTCTATCATATTTGCACTGATGGCTAGGCCCAACCCTGTGCCAGAGCTTTTGGTCGTGAAGTTGGGTGTAAAAACTTTATCTTTCATATGGTCAGGTATGCCCGTCCCATTATCAGAGATACGTATGATGGCATCACTTTCTTTACGTTTGAGTTCGATTTCGATTTTTCCGCGCCGGTTGTCGGGAATGGCTTGAATGGCATTTTTCAATAGATTATTCAATATACGTACCAGGTGATTCTTATCTGCAAATACATACAGGTCATCAATGGGTTCGATCATATTGATATCCATATCGTCACGTTTCCTGAATAGGTCATGGATGGTTTCGACGATCTCATTGAGTATGATTTTTTCATTGGTTGCTTGAGGCATCGAAGCAAAATTTGAAAATTCATTGGCTATTTGGCTCAGATTGTCTATTTGCTCTATCAAGGTGGACGATATACGAGGGATGAGCTCCTGTGCTTTGTCAGGATGATCCTTGGCCGTCCTGTCCAGATATTGAATACTCAGCTTCATCGGTGTCAATGGATTTTTTATTTCGTGGGCTACCTGTTTGGCCATCTCCCGCCATGCCAGATCTCTTTCGGTTTTGGCCAGTAATCCTGCACTACGTTCGAGTTCGTGCGTGAGATTGTTATAATCATGGATGAGGGTGCCTATTTCATCGTTGGACTTCCATTCGAGCTGTTCGTTGGTCTTGCCAAGTTTAAATTTTTTGAGCTTTTCGGCCAGGATGGTCAGCGGTTGTGTGATCGAATTGGCAATAGTGATGGCTATGGCACCAGCGATGAGAAATAGAAATATATACGCATTGAGGATGGTACTCAAGAAATCCAGGATGCTACCCGATGATGTGTTGAATGATTTGTGATCTATTCCGACATATGCAATGGGCTGATCATCTGTGAGATAAATGGGCACATATTCTCGATTTTCCAATACCAAATCTTTGTTTTTGGTCAGACCATCGTGGTTGCCAAAGACAGCATGTCGCCACAAAGTATAGGGTATATGCATGTATGGATTGCCCCTTCCAGTCGAACCCAAAAGCCTGCCATTCTGTCCGTAGATGCTCAACTCTTTATCATGGACAAACGATAAATCCTTGAGTTTACTGACCAAATATGTAAGGGCGTATTCGGTATCATCAATATTTTGGATATCAGATCTGATATTGTTGACGATACTAGTGGTTTCTTGCTGCGACTTGGCTGTTTGATTAGCTTCAATGAGATTTTTGAAATAAAAAGCAGTAATAGCCCCTATGATCAGGAACGTAATCAGTATGAGCAATATGATGGCTAATTGTATTTTGGTTTTTAGAGACGACCTGGTATCAAATTTCAAGGCCAAAGACTCGGGCAGGAAATCCAGTTTGGTATTGGCCATTGAAAGCAACAAAAGTATGACTCCACTTAATGTAAATATAAATGAAAAGAGAGATATGGGTTTTATGAGACCAGACACTTTTTTCCAGGATACTAGCCGGTACTGATCTGATGGCTTGGTCACTACCATCGAATATCCAGCTGTGATGGTATTGTACATGGCAGATTGGAGCAATGCCGGAGGTGGAGATGATTCATATCCATCGTATTTTTCTATCAGTTTGTTGCGACTAAATACAGCATACCCAAATTTGCCATTCGTTTTGGGAGGGGGTAGGTCGGCTGGCGACTCATGTATGATGAAGAGATACCAGGAGGCATTGGCTGGAAAAGATCTGGCTATCTCCAGTCTGATGAGATAGATGTCCTCCAATGGATTGTGATATACATTCTGACCTACCTTGCGGGCATGGAGGTACATCTGATTGAGTTTGTAGTAGTCCGCCCAATGGTTGTTAAAGAGTGTTGCACCGCTTTTTTTGTCAAAAAGCTCTATAGTTATATTGTTTTTGTATGATGCGGGTGGAGAGTTAAATATAAATTCATATAAATCTTTCATATCCAGACTAGAGGAAGTCTCCAGTGTCGCTATTTTTAAAAATACATCACTTTCGAGCAAAGATTCCTGAAAGTCAGTCAATGTATTTATAATGGAATCCTTTGGTTCTATATAGTAATTGGTC
>JBATLS010000409.1:0-1529 GCA_049289435.1 Saprospiraceae bacterium
AAGTAACACTTGCAACTAATCTTTAGTTGCAAATTATTAAAATTACTTTTTCGTGCTCACTCTCCCCGTATCTGTCCTCGCATAAACTGTCCCTTTATACATGTGCTCACAACTCACTGCCGGCAAATAAAAATCTCCGGTAAAGGCTGCTTTTACTCTGAAAGTATAAACGTCGCTTCCGCCCGCTTGCAGATTAAAGAAGGTATAGACTCTATCATCTTTGTAATCCTGGTAGGTGAAGTTCTCCGCTTTTTTATTTCCTGCAGTTTCATACAATCGGGGATTGATGAGTTCCCATCCTGCCGGCATCTTGAGATTGAGCGCAAGGTCGTTGACTTCTATGGCCGAAGGATTGCGTACCCGTACACTGATGATGATATCGTCGCCTATGGACACACCTGAGATACCTGCACTCTTTTTGGTGGCATTAAAATAGTCCACATTGATATTCAGGTTGCTGTTGCCACCCGATTTGACGAGGCTATTATCAATAAATCTATTGGTCTGATACACGTACAACGTGCCTTTACCTTTGTTTTGAATGGTGATTGGTTTGCCCATCGAAGCCTTATCTATGCTCACCAATCTTGGCTCAAATGCAGAATGTTGATAGGTTTTTGTACCCCCAGATAAACCTGTGATCGTATAATCTACTTTTTTGACTACTCCGATTGATTTGCCAAAATACTTGTAAGCTGCCACGAAAGCAAAGCCTTTGGTCTGGGTACTGCTCCAGGAATTATTATTGAGCACATCGACCATTTGATCATAATAATCATCCATTTTTTTCTTTTCACTATCCATGTAACTGAGTACTTCCACGATGATGGCCCAGTCTCTGCCCTGATCACCGAAGGACCGATAACTTCTGCTCTCATCATAATTGATTTGTAAATTCTCTGCTTTTGCTACATATTCTTTGGCTTTGCTGTCATAGCCACTGAGCTGAAAACTTCCTGCTATCAACCACCAGGTAGTCGGACTCTTCGATTGATTGGATGATACAAATCTATTCATGGCCGATTTGGCTGGTTTGCCAGCTTTGGCAAGTACAAATAATCTGAATGCCTGAGCCATACTTTCGTAGTCATAGGTATATTCATTGGTTACTTCAGCAAGTGCCCAGTTGTTGGCAGCGGTGATATGTGCATTGAGCCACTTGTCGAGCATCTCTGATTTACTGGGGAGATAGTTGAGTCGCTTCATTTCTACCATAAAATTTCCCGCATATATGTCCGACCACGCATGGTAATAGGTGCCATCCCAATAGTTGAACTTGCCCGATCCCTGCTGAAATCTGGTCAATTTATTGATAGACATCTGCAAGTTTTCCATACGTGCCTTGTTTTCTTTGGGGTCCAGGGCAAGTATTTTGTCCAGATACAGCTGA
This sequence comes from Saprospiraceae bacterium, assembly GCA_049289435.1. Classification (GTDB taxonomy): domain Bacteria; phylum Bacteroidota; class Bacteroidia; order Chitinophagales; family Saprospiraceae; genus OLB9. Next base: position 1,391 of record JBATLS010000409.1, read on the forward strand.
CCAAAACCAGTGGAAGTGGTTTGCTCAAGACAGCCATAAGGATAGTCTATGAGCTCTTCTGCATATTGGGTGAAGTTGGGTACTTTCAGTCCGCTGACCATGATTTTTGACGTGAATACCTCTTTGTATCCTTTCGGGG
>JBATLS010000410.1:0-1743 GCA_049289435.1 Saprospiraceae bacterium
TGAGCAACCGTAGTCACACCCGGCAAAAATGCAATATTAATCAAAATGGTGACACAAGTAGAAATTCCAATACTAAATGCTACTGGAACACCATATGAAAGTGCCGCAAAAAAAACTATAAATAAAATTATAATGCTGATGACATGTATATCCATTATACCTTTGTTTTGCTGTGAGAAATATTATAAAACGAATAGAAAACAATCAATAAACCACTAAACGGGACTATGCTATAAATATATCCTAATGGTACATGCATGGCCGGAGATACCTGACCAAGATACAAAGTTGTATATACAAGATTGGCTCCACCAATGACCATCACAATGATGGCAAAGATCATGACAATGATATCTATCCGATTGAGTCTTTGTGCTTTTTGTCCTTCATCTAGCTTATTGACCAGGTAGTCCATAGATAAATGTTCTCGCTTACCATGCAAATAAGCAGCACCAAGCACAGAAAGCCAGATCAATGCAAAACGGGCAAACTCTTCGGTAAATGAGTTCGATTGTCCTATGACATAGCGGCTGAATACCTGCCAAACCACATCTATGACCAATAGTGTAAATATCACTATGAGAAAAATTTCTATACTCTTGTTGAGCTTTTGATATATTGTCTCCATATACTTTTTATTGATGTTGAATAATACTATCTACAAGTTTTTTCATTGTAGGGTCTTCATTAAATTTTTGCAAAACTGAAGATGCCTTTTCGGCAAATAATTGTTTGTCTAGTACTTTGATCTGAACACCTGCATCTTTTAATATTTTCATACTCTCTCTCACATTATCCGCCCAAAATATTTTCTGTGCATCCGCTGATATCTTTGCTGAAGTGGTCAGCCATTCTTTCTCCTGATCATTGAGTGTATTCCAATATTTGATACCTATCACTAGCACATCAGGCAACATACTATGTTCGTCAAGAGAATAATATTTACATACTTCATAATGCCTCGAAGTAACAAAAGAAGGCGGATTATTTTCGGCGCCATCTACTACTCCTTGTTGTATAGCAGTATAGAGTTCGCCATATGCCATTGGGGTAGCAGAAGCACCCATAGCATTGACCATATCGACAGACATCTGATCGTTCATGACCCTTATTTTCATGCCTTTCAGATCTGATGGTGTGATGACGGGTTTGGTTTTGGTATAGAAACTGCGGCTTCCGGCATCATAAAAACATAAACCTTTGAGTAAGTAGTCACTCCCGCCAGCCAATATATTTTGTCCTATCGTTCCTTCCAAAACATTAAAAAAGTGGCTGGAATCTCTGAATAAATATGGTAATCCAAACACTTTATATTCAGGTGCAAAATTAGCCATAGCAGCGGAACTTACCTTAGTCATTGCTATGCTGCCAATCTGCAATAATTCTAGCACCTCACGTTCTGCGCCCAACTGGCCATCAGGAAATATTTGTATGGTGAATTTGCCATCTGACCTTTTTGCCAGTTCTTCAGCCAACACTTCCATACCTTTATGCACTGGATGCGATATCGGAAGATTGTGGGCTAGGTATGCCGTCTTGTGCCCGGAAGCTTGTTGGCATCCTGAGATGATGACCATAGCCATACACCATAGGAATATGTATCTGAACTTCTTTTTACTCATGTTTTTTGAATTTGAAATAATGACTCGCATTATGATAACATATCGCTTCTACCATTTTGCCCAACCAAGGTTTGTCATAAGGAATTTCGCCATTCATGACGTCTTCACCAATAGATTGACA
>JBATLS010000411.1:0-4055 GCA_049289435.1 Saprospiraceae bacterium
GAGTAAATTAGATTGCAAAAATTTTAGATTTTAATCGCTTGATTTTTAACGCAGATATTCGGAAAAAGAGCCACATTTCATTAAGTTCTTTATCTGGACAGAGTACTAGAGAAAATTTTTTTTGCGAATTAAGTTCTTTTGACTTTAATTAATTACAATGGAAAGCACATTTATTATAAAAAAAGAAGAGTTGAACCAAAATTTCATTGATAATATTTTATCTCTATATCAAGACGCTCGATTGATTCAAATCACTGTCAATCAAAGAGAAGATTTTGGATTGTATCAAAAAGAAACTGCTGAAGATTATTTGACTCGTCTTGAAAATGCAGCAGCGGATATTGAAAAGGGACATAAAATTGAGTTTTCTTCAGAGCAATTTGAATCATTAATCAAAGGATCTGAATGAAATGAAAATATCTTTTCATCCCGATTCTTTTGCAGATTTTAATGATTGGGCACTCTTGGATAAGGGAATCTATAAAAAGATCGTTTCTCTCATAAAAGAAATAAGAAGAGAACCTTTTGGTGGCATTGGCAAGCCTGAACCGTTGAAATATAATTTAAGTAACTATTGGAGTAGGCGAATTACCAATGAGCATCGATTGGTATATAAATTTAGTAAAGACGAAATTGTAATCATCAGTTGCAGGGGGCATTATTTGTAGTAAATTAAGTTATAAAATAAATTTTCCTTACAGCAAAGCACAAATATTTTTGTCAGAAACTTTTATATCCAAAATTAAACATTAATGCAAACATACAAATCCATTTCTTCGGAGGCTCATCATCAGTCAGAGTCCTAAAGTTTTTTGAACAATGTGCAGGTGAATTTTTAAAAGTGTATCATCTGAAGACTGGTAAGAGTTTAAAATCAATTTCCAAGAGGAAATTATCTTTGGTGGAAAATTTTTTGTTTGGGTGATAGGTAAGTTTGCCTTTTAAGTCTTTCAGAAAGTTGGAACTTTAAATAAAATACAATTGTTAACTTAGCTAATGTTAGCTAATTAAAATTTTACAACATGGAAATGGTCAATATGCATAATGCAAAAAGTAGATTATCTGAGTTGGTCAAGAAGGTGATTTCAGGTGAGCAAGTTATTATAAGTAAAAATAATGAACCTGTAGCTATATTGATTCCATACAAAAAAGATATAAAAAAACGATTTCCTGGATTACTCAAAGGGTTGATTTGGTCAAGCGAAGACTGTTGGCAACCAGACGAGGAAGTAATTATCGCAATTGAAAACAGTGAAATATTTCCTGAATGACCGTATTAATGGATACTCATATTCTCATTTGGTATATGGAAAACAATGCCAGACTAAAAGAACAGTATATTGAGGTAATCAATGATGTGAATAATCAAATTTACTTTAGTGCAGTGTCTATTGCCGAAATGGCTATTAAGGCGTCAAAAAATAAGCTTAAATATCCTGAAAATATAATGGATATTTGTCTTGAAATTGGATTTTCAGAATTAGAGCTAAAAAGTAAGCATAGTTTTTTGTTGAGATATTTACCTACATTTCACCATGATCCATTCGATAGATTACTGATAGTACAAGCACAATCTGAAAAACTAAAATTAATGACTGAAGATCAAATTTTCTTTCAGTATGATGTTGAGTTAGTAGTATAGTTGTTTACAATTTAAATGATATTTATACTAAAAAAGCACACTCATTAAGGTACGAATTACTAAGCAAACATCACAAACCATGCAAACATACAAATCCATTTCTCTATCGGCTCACCATCACTCGGAGACCTTGAGTTTATCTCAAAAATTTGCACTTTCTTTAGTTGCATTAGGTTTACTGACCCAGTTGATATTTTGGCTTACTTATAGTTCGGATCAGGCCTTACTATGGTTGTGGTCTTCTATTACAGCCATCGTGATTGGGTCTCTTTGGTATTCGTATGAATTGTACAGGTATACCCTCCCAGGCATCAAAAACAATCAAATTTGGTTTGCTTCCCTGACCTCCCGAGGTACTTGGGCATGGATGCTGGGCATCTTCCTGACTGGATTCTATATATTGTTATATTGGTATCCGCATTTGTTGGGTCATGGAACTGATGGTGCTGTCAATACGGGTTTGGTAGGACTCTTTGACCCCTTCAGTATGTTTCTCAAGGGAAAACCTGCCAGCCAATGGTTTGTGTATGGCTCTTTATATACATTGGTCATACTGCTGATGGGCATAAAATTTATTTACAAATACAGACACAATAAGTATCAGGTATTTCGGACGATGTCTATTATGTTTTTTCAGACGGCGATTGCTTTTATACTTCCTGAGATCATGCAAAGTCTCAATCAACCTTATTACGACTTCAAAAATATCTGGCCGCTCAATTATTATTTCTTTTTCGATTGGAATATTGATGGGATGTTGGCAGCGGGTACTATAGGATATTTTATGATATTTTGGGGCATCATTTCCTTTTTGGTCATCACACCAGTCTTGACTTATTTTTTTGGGAAGAGATGGTATTGCTCTTGGGTATGCGGATGTGGGGGACTTGCAGAGACAGCAGGAGATCCATTCAGACAATTGTCCGACAAGTCTCTGAAGGCCTGGAAAATAGAACGTTGGGTAATTCATAGCGTTTTGGTATTTGTCACTTTGATGACCGTATCTGTATTGGTCGCAAGATTTACGGGGTTTACCAGAATATTTGGCATCGACAGTTATACCCTTAGTTCGGTCTATGGTTTTTTGATAGGTGCTGCTTTTTCTGGGGTCGTCGGGGTAGGTTTTTATCCTTTGCTAGGTAGCAGAGTCTGGTGCAGGTTCGGATGCCCCATGGCGGCATATCTGGGTATCTTACAGCGATTCACCATCAAATTGCCTTGGTCCAAAGAAGCCAAAAGAATGTCAAAATTTCGCATCACGACCAATGGTAGCCAGTGCATCTCTTGTGGCAATTGTTCTACATATTGTGAGATGGGCATCGACGTCAAAGCATACGCTCAGAGGCAAGAAGATATCGTGAGAGCTTCATGTGTGGGCTGTGGTATTTGTAGCGCTGTGTGTCCTAGGGGGGTATTGAGATTGGAAAATGCATAATGGAATATTGAACGGTTTTTGTTAACTTTGCCAATGAACCATAAATTTTGACAATTTACTAATGATTAATAGAGTAATTCTCAAAAATTTTAAAAAAATAGAACACGAAGAATTTATTCTTACAGATTTTGATTTATTAGTAGGTGCAAATAATAGCGGCAAAAGTACCCTCTTACAAGCACTGGCTATTTGGCAATACTGTGTAGAGCAATTTAGCAGAACAAAAAGAAGTGGAAGTCGAGGGATTCAAATTGTTCTTCCAGACTTTACCGCATTGCCATTGCCTGAATTTATTTTGTTGTGGAGAAATAAAACTGAGCGAAAAAATGTAAAAAATGCTGATGGTAAAAACAAGCCGGACTTCATATTAATAGAGATTGAGGTTTTCTGGTCCTATTATGAAAATAAAGTCGAGGTAACAAATTCACTCAATATACATCTTAGATATCAATCTCCTCTGTCTGTTTATGCCATACCAGCTCTTGGGTTTGATGAGTTCAGAAAGGCTGCAGTAAGCACAGGGTTTCCGAATATTGTATATGTTCCTCCTTTTTCTGGATTAGAACCTATAGAAAAATGGCAAGATGATGGAAACGTTAAACAAAATGTGGGCAAAGGTCAACCAGGCTCAGTATTGAGGAATCTACTATTCAGAGTTATCGATAAAACTGATGAAAATGGGAAAGTAATGGACTCATCCAAAATACAAGACTGGGTAGAAATACAAAATAAAATTCAACAATGGTTTGGTATTGAAATTAATAATCCAAATTATATAAAGGGTCAGAGTACAATGATTACTCAGACTTATTCGGTTGACAAAAAGGAATATGACATCATATCGGCAGGCAGTGGATTTCATCAGATATTAACTTTGCTAGCATTTATCTATGGTTATCCTGGTATATCTACTATTCTTTTTGACGAGCCAGATGCCCATCTTCATGTCAATTTACAAAAACAAATATTAGCTTATTT
>JBATLS010000412.1:0-2266 GCA_049289435.1 Saprospiraceae bacterium
CTATAAAAGCATCAACATTAAATCTTTGAGAATTTCATGGATGTAGCTTTGTTTTCTTCAGTGATAGTGAGGATATACAGACCTTCTTTGAGATCACTGATATCAAGATTTAGGTCTTGTTGTGCGGCGGGTACTACAAAAGATTTGACTATTTTGCCATCTGAAGAGTAGATAACTATAGCCCCTCCTGTGAATGGATGATCAAGATGCAGTTGTACCACGTTTGTCACTGGATTAGGGAATAGTTCTAAACTAGTCTCTTTTAAAACCTTCGACCTGTTGGATGTTCCTAATGATATATTTTCTGAACATTCATCTGAAAAGAACACATTGCTCTGAAAAGACGAAATAGAAGTGTGCTTGATGAGGAGATCACTCAGTTTGGTTTTATGTATTCTATTTCGGACAGCGTTGCTGAGATAAGGATCATTCTGATAATAATAAAAATCGCCATCTCTCAGATTTTCAAATTGTACTTTGAGCATCTCATGTATGGTCAAACCTACAGATTTGTTAGTTAAATTATCTTCCGCAAGCAGTCCAACCCACAAATCAATGTTGTCGATATTGCCATATAACTCCTGAAGAGCTTTTGCTTTCTCACCATCTTTCGTGATGTCTGAAAATCTCCGGATACCTCGGCCTGTATAATATTTGCGGATAGTATTGTAGTCAGGAAGTCCATGGTCTCGACCACGCTGGATATTTATACTTGCCAGGTCCAAACCAAATCTCACTGATGCTTCCGGGTCACCGAAGAGAAAATTTCTGAGGACACTATTGATTTTCAGGTCCGTCTCATACTGATTATGCACTGCCAAGCCTTTCAAGAAGTAGTCAATGCCATAGTCTTTTACGAGTGAAGGATTCCAAAATACATCCAGAAGGTCTAGCTCACCGGGTCCAAATTCTTCACAATCTTGATCTATCATCAATATGTCATCAGCTACCATGGTGTGTCCGAGTCTATAACTGGCGGTGGCAAAGGTATTCATGATATCTGGTTTGACATAAGGGCTGTAATTCCTGTATGTATTTAGTTGTACCCCAAGAGACGGCAAAAATTCATTGAAGGTTATAGCCTGGATAAGCCCACTGACTTCTTTTCTAGCCATCTGATATATCTCTTCATCATTACTGAGACCTTCTTTTTTCAGACGATCGCAAATGTTATTGTGTTCTCTTACAAACAATGTATGCATAGACGTGAGTGCCGGATGCTCAGCAGCTCGCACGTCCCCTGCTACAAATGTTTTGATGGTTTTATTTACATCATTAACCATACTTGGAGCTGATGCATCTATTGTAGCCCCATACTCGCCTGTGACTGTATTGTAAGGGAGCAAGTTGCCGGAGGAGGTTTTCATCTTGCCATCTTTAAGGGTACGTAGCCACATGGCTCTGGTCTCGTCAGAACCATATACATTCGAGCCGTCTATCCACGATGTCACTAGATTTATCTGTTCCCGTTTTGATCTGTTTATACCCGTCTCCGGATATACTTCACTGCGATGGAATGGGATTTTTTCGGTAAAAATGGTCTCATTTTCCGGGAGATTGATAGGTGCAGATTCCGTACTGCCAGTAGGTGTTAGTGTCATATCATGGTCCAAAAACTGTCCCCATACATAGCCGAAAGCACTTACATCTCTGCTGTTAAATATGGTTTCAGGTTCATCACAAAGTATGTTAGAAATCTCTCTTGCTGATGGTCTTTTGTCACCCCCCAAGGCATTTAGTCTGTCCGAAGCACCGTAATCTGCCTGGAGCTCCCGGGCCAGAATAATATCAGTACAACCCCATTCTATTTTGGAAGGGTGTATGTTATTGTTAGTGCCATCATAAGTCCTGTACTTATCATTTTTCAATGGTGGCACTCGTGGATTTTTTTTCCTGGGAGTGTGCTCAAATGGTCTGCCTTCTACCATAGTTTGTTTTTGAGTGTGCCCAGTTAGTGGCCAAATAAATAGCGGTAAAACGCCAAAAATAAAGATTGCTTGTTTCAACATAATGAATATTTTAAAAAATTAAAAAATACGATGATAGGCTACACAAAAAAATCATTGTGTTGCAAAAATTAGAACTCTTTCAGGATTAAAGACTCAATGAAATGTTTTTCTTCTCCTAAATCTCTGCTCTATAAAATACTCAGTGGAAAATATGGAATGGTTGCTAGCTGTACACAGAAAATATACTCCTGATGACAGCGTATATTAGCATTAGACGATAATGTGGTAACTTTCCCTCGCTCCAGGGAAATTATTTT
>JBATLS010000413.1:0-14448 GCA_049289435.1 Saprospiraceae bacterium
GAGACGAAGGAAGGTGAAGGGAGTGAGTTTGTTATTTCATTACCAAAAAACGAAAAATATGAAATTTAACAACATCATTAAATTCCTAGTATTTGTCATCCTTTCAATGCTATACAACACGTCAAGTTTTGGACAAAACGCCACAACAAAAGATAGTGTATATATAATAAACTTTAAAGAAAATCAACAACGGCTTTTGTACTTTAACAGTGTAAAAGTTCCGTGGCTTTTCCACAATGGAAATAATAACGACTGGGCAAAACCAACTTTAGATGTAGAAGAATGGACTATTTTAAATCCGAAAGATTTAGATGAAAACTACGCCGATAAAAATGGAAACATTGAAGGTTGGTTTCGGATTAAAATTAAATTAGACAACAGCTGGAAAAACAAACCATTGCGCTTAACCTATAACGGGATGGCTGCTGCCGAGGTATATATTGATGGTAAACTTTTTGATACCTACGGAAATTTAGGTTCTGACGGACAAGAATTTCGATTTTTTAGCGAAAATAATCCTTCTCCTCGCATAGAACTTTCACTGAATGAAACACATACCATTGCCGTTCACATCAAAGATAAATTAATTTATCCTACACAAATTTCGGGTGCTATGATTGGTTTTCAAACAGGAGGGTCCAAAGCACTTTTTTTGTTTCTTATGACAGATGAGGAACATTATAGAATGACGTTACAAATTTCAGCTAGTATTATTTATAATACAATATTGCCAGTAGTTAACTTTATTATAGGCTTTCTATTTTTCTTTTTGTACTTACTTAACAAGAAAGAAAAAAATCTACTACTTTATACTGGAGTTAGTGTGAGTTTAGGCATAAATATTATAGCAATTACTTTCTTTAATTTTGCAGGATACATCGATTTACAACCCGTAACATTACTGTATTTAAACTTTACTTTTGGATTTACTTTTAGTTTGATTTTATTATTATTATTATTTTCCATTATCAAAATTTTCAACATTACATTAAGCGGACTTAATCGTTGGTTATATATTATTTTCTTATCCTTTATTTTAATTAATGGCATAAGCGTCATTATTAGCTTCTATACCAACAATTATAACACTATATTAGGCAAAGTAAATCTTATAAGTTATATTTTATTCACATTGATACTAATTTACTGGACGATAATCTCCTTTCGCCATTCAAGTTTACCTCAAAAAGTAATTGCCTACGGCGTCATTTTATTTTTTTTAATAATCATTATTTTTATAATTGCTACCAATATATTCGAGTTTAATTTAGGGGCTACTCTTACCTATAATATAATCACAGCAATCTATTCCTGTTTTCCAATTTCTTTATTAGCGTATGTTGTACTTCGTTTTCAAGAAATAAATAAAAACATCGTTTCTAATGCTCAGCAAATCCTAAAACTATCTGAGGAAAAAAGAGCAATGGCAGAAGGACAACAAAAACTTTTGGAAGTTCAAGTAACACAACGCACCGAAGATTTACAAAAAAGCTTGACAGATCTAAAATCCACCCAAGCCCAACTCATCCAAGCAGAAAAAATGGCTTCCTTGGGAGAGCTTACTGCAGGGATCGCGCACGAGATTCAAAACCCACTGAACTTTGTCAACAATTTTTCGGAAGTAAGCAAAGAGTTGTTGGAAGAAATGATGGAAGCCATTGAAATGGGTGATACCGAAGAAGTAAAAGACATCATGAACGATGTCATACAAAATTTAGATAAAATAAATCATCATGGCAAACGTGCAGATGCAATCGTAAAAGGTATGCTACAACATAGCCGTAGCAGTATTGGGGTAAAAGAACCTACTGACATCAATGCATTGGCCGATGAATATCTTCGATTGGCTTATCACGGCTTAAGGGCTAAAGACAAATCCTTCAACGCTGAATTAGTGACGAACTTTGACACAAATATTCCTAAAATAAATGTCATCCCTCAAGACATAGGCAGAGTGATATTAAATCTGATCACCAATGCTTTTTATGCCGTCAACGAAAAGAAGAAATCAGGTATTGAAGGCTATGAACCAACTGTAACAGTGATGACTACGCGGGCTGGCTCCCTAGGGGTTGGGGGTGAGCAGGGTAAAATTGAATCTGTACAAATATTAGTGGCCGATAATGGCAACGGAATTCCCCTAAAAGTATTGGACAAGATCTTTCAACCCTTTTTTACTACTAAGCCAACTGGTCAAGGTACAGGATTGGGATTGTCACTAGCATATGATATCGTTAAGGCACATGGTGGAGAAATAAAAGTAAATACAAAAGAAAATGATGGGATAGAATTTATAATTCAATTGCCTGCTGTCTGAATCAGGCTTGCCCGATCACGAAAGTCGAGCGGGTATAATTTGGATTATAAGATTACACGGTTGTATTATATTACAAAAGAAACTATCAAATCAGTGCAATCTCTAAATCCGTGCTAATCAGTGATTCTGACAATTTTTGATATTGTCAAAGCACATGGTGGGGGGCTAAAGGTGGTGACCCCGCCAGCAGAGCGGGCAGGTAAGGAAGGTGAAGGAACGGAATTTATAATTTTATTGCCTGCTATCTGAATCAGGCTTGCCCGATCACGAAAGTCGAGCGGGGATAATTTGGATTATATGATTACACGGTTGTATTATATTACAAAAGAAACTATCAAATCAGTGCAATCCCAAAATCCGTGCTAATCAGTGATTCTGACAATTTTTGATATTGTCAAAGCACATGGTAGGGACTTGAAGGTGGAAATAAAAGGAAGGATTAGGAAGTGAATTTATTATTCAATTACCGATTGTTTAATACTATATTTATGTTTTCAATATTTACATACTTTTTAAATCACTTCATTGATAGGTAACAGCAGATTTTTTTAAGAGACTAAGTTTTCAATTTTAGGTGCGCAACGGCTTTATTTTTTCCCTGAAAAAATAAATGTTGTATATTTGAACATAAACTTTACCAAGATTACAAAATCAGCATTATGTCCAGATTTATTTCAATAGTATTCATTGCCGTGATTTTCTATTCATCAGCCGATGCTCAAGTCAGAAAACCGAAATCTTATGCTCTCGTCATTGGCATCTCTGAGTACAAAGATAAAAATATCACCTCACTCAATTTTGCACACAGGGACGCTGAATATTTTGCTAACTTATGCACTTCTGCTTCAGGATTAAATATACCACAAGCACAAGTCAAATTGCTGGTGAATGAAGATGCATCATATTGGAACTTGGTAGATGGATTGGATTGGCTCAAATCTGTAGCCCAAAAGGATGATAATGTTTATTTTTATTTTGCGGGACATGGTGATATGGAGAGCCTGGAGCTACAGTTTGGATATCTACTTGCACACGACTCCAGATATATGAATTATTTGGGTCGATCCTTGTCACTGGATATACTTAATAAAACTGCGCATACACTGTCAGTCACCAAAAAAGCAAAAGTCTTTTTGATCACCGATGCTTGTCATTCAGGCAAACTGGCCGGAGTGGACTTCAATGGTAGCAATCTGACCACGCTAAAGCTGATGCAAATAGTCAGCAACAATGAGGTTAGAATTACCTCTTGCAACGAAGGAGAGCTTTCCTATGAAGATGAAGTCTGGGGCAGCGGTCGGGGTGCATTTTCCTATTTTTTAGGTAAGGGCATGTCTGGAGAAGCAGATGGTGTCAATGGGAGTAAAGATGGGAACATAACTATCGCAGAAATCAAATCTTATATATCGGGTAAAGTACCGAACGAAGTAAAAGAAAAAAAGCAAAAGAAGCAGAATCCGGTCATTATGGGTACTGAAAGTGCCGTCCTTAATTCCTTCAAAGCTACTGCCTCCAGCGATCTTGAGTCAATGCCTATGACGACATCTGCCCAACCAACATCTACATCCGGATCGAGATCCGTAGGCAGAAGCACCGAGGCGCCCTCCCTGACCGAGGATATCACATATGTAGTGGATCACAAAATCTCCTTTGAAAGAGTGGATGTCAAATCATTGGCTGATAAAGATAAAAAGACGATCGTAAAATTACTATTGAACGATCTTTTTGATACGAAAGTATATCCCGACAAACTGCTAAACTCCCAGGAGACCAGCCAACAACTTGCAAAAGCAATGTACGATAGGGTACAGGAGGTCATCGATCTATATCTCAGCGGAGATGAAGCAGAACTCGAGAAAAGAAGATATTATTCTGATGTCAAGTCACCTTATGATGATTTTCCATATATGATTGATATAGCGATCAAACTACTTGAGCCCGATCACTCTTTGATTCCTACCCTGAAAATGCAAAAGGAATATCTCTCAGGTCTCTCATACAGACTTAAGATTCCATTCAGCAGCATGCCTGATACATTGATAGAAAAAGCATTGGTGCACCAAAAGAAAGCACTTGAGTTGGAATCAAATGCGGCTTTTATCCACAACGAATTAGGCATATTGCACATGTATATCAAAGATCAGGATAAGGCAAAATTTCATTATGAAAAAGCGATGATGATAGCTCCTTTGTGGTCGCTGCCTTATTCCAACATGGCCAATCTGTATTATACTAAAGACGATCTGGATTCATCCAGGACGTATGTCAATTTAGCCATCGACAAGCAACAAGACCTCCAAAATCCGTATGTCACCGATGGGAGCATATTTATGAAACAAGACAATCTGCTATTTGCAGAAGAGCAGCTACAGCATGCTATCAAACTCAACTCAAGGCACTATCTTCCATTCGAAAAGCTTGGAGAACTTTATCTTAGAACTCAAGATTTCTTTGAGTCGGATGATTATTATTATGAAGCTGAACTTAGGAAGATGGGTTTGGAATTTCCACAACATTTTATGGATGTATTGGATGCTAGTGTACAAGAACCTATGTTTCCTCCATGCACTATCGATACGACAGATGTAGCTGAAAATGATATTATGACTCAATTTGCCATCGGCATAATATATTTTGATAATCGGGATTTTGTAACTGCTCAGAGGTGGTTTGACAAAGTAGTCAGAGTGGATATTGAAAATCCCTTGGTATATCATTATCTGGGACAAACGGCATATTATTTTAAAAAGTATGATAAAGCGGAATTTTATTTTAAACTCGCTATTGAAAATTTTCTTAGTGACAGTTTATTTCTTGTACATATGAGAGCTATATCTAACGACTTTTCTCGCAATGCGTGTGCGTGGGAAAATTATGAAAAATCATATTTTGATTTTTACATGCCCAATATTTATCTAGCGAGGACGTATGAAAAGTGGGGTAACTTTATCACCGCAATAGACAGGTACAACGAATGCATAAATATCGATCCAAATAATAGCACCGCCTATGCCATGCTTTGGAAGTTGTATATGGATAGACGTGAATTAGAATCTGTCGAAAACACCATCTACAGATTTGGTAAATATTTTCCTGAAAGTTTGGACGCAGAGTTGGCTGCATTTTATCAGCGGGTACTGGATAGCTATCCTGATGATTTACAAAAAATAGAAAGATATGCTTACAAATATGGGTTACTGATGCATCAGTTTATGTTGGCCGATCCATTCAATGATTTTGGAGAGTCACTGATGCCCGAACCTGACAAAGAAGAAAAAGATTTTGACTTCAATCAATCTAGAATGAATAGCATAACATTTTTCGAAAGTGAAGAAGGCACACTGATCAGTGATGTACATCATTCTGAGGCAAATACTATAGCTAAACCACTGTCTATGGGAGTTAAAATGTTCAGAAAAGTAGTTTCTATTTCTATTGATAAAGACATCACAGCTGATGCTTATGCCAAAATAGGAGACATCTATATCCGAGCAAAATCGGTAAGGAGAGCATTGGAAAATTATGAAAATTCTTTAAAAATAAAGGATGATGATATTGGTATCAGGAGTAAGGCTATAGATTGTGCCGATCAATTGTATTTATTTAAAAAATCTTTGGATCATTTGGTTATTTTGGAACAATCAAATGGTCTTGGATTTGATGATATGCAATTATTGGCCAACTATTATATGAGATCGGGAGATAGCACCAAAACAATGAAATTATACAATGAAATCACCATTGTACATCCTTATCTGAGAGAAGAAGTGAGTCTGGACATCATCAAGACTCAACTTAGATTTGGTAATTATCAGAGAGCCATTGATTTGCTCACTGAATATCTGAAAAACAACCAATACGACAATACGCTACATTATATGCTTGCACGTGCTCATGCAAATCTTAGTCATGAGAAGGAAGCATGGCATTTTATTCTGACTGCTCAATCAAAAGGTTTTAATCTGGGTTTTGTGTATAAAAACGATCCTGCTTTTGATAAATACAGAGGTCAACCAGATTGGAAGACAATCAGCGAAGTGATGAATGGTCATATGAAAGCTCGTATGGAATCATCGCCAGATAAATAGTATGGGGTAAAATGAACCCTGACCAATTAGTAGCTTTATGAATCTAATTTCAATATATTGGCATTGCATTCTTCGAATGTAATATATTATATTCTTGCAATCAGAGATTACAAAGCCATTATTTGCTAACCAAATATTTTCTAAGCACTCATTACTTCAATGCCCTTGCTGCACTTTCAGTTTCGCCCATATTGTTGCAAAAATAAGCGTACATCATCTTCACCAGGCTGTTGTCTGGTGCGAGCTTGATGGCTTCATTATATTTTTCATTGGCTGACAGAAACAGATTTGCTTCCTCCAACTGATGCGCTTGCATCAACAGTTTTGTGACCTCATCTGCCTTTTGATAATTATTAGATTTATTAACATCTCCCAATGATTTTTCAGCCATAGCACCGTCAACTACTTTAAAGAAGACAGGAGTACTTACCTCTCGCTTAGTGGGATGGTGGACATACCAGGCATATTCTTTTCCTACTTCCAGATGAGCGACTCTGGTGTCAAAAGTATGTTTAGGATTTGTGAGCGATACACTATAAACTATATTATGATCCATATCTTCTATGACAAAATTATAATACCTGGTTTGTCTGAACTCTCCCCAATACACAGTATTCAATCCTTCCGTATAGTTTCCGCCTGGGCATAGAGATCTAATCTTGATTTCAGATTCGCCCCACCCATCTTTGCCACCAGAACCCTTGCTTCCCCATCCATCTTTGCCACCAGAACCTTTTGATCCCCATCCGTCTTTGCCACCAGAACCCTTGCTTCCCCATCCATCTTTACCTCCAGATCCTTTGCTTCCCCATCCATCTTTACCTCCAGATCCCTTAGATCCCCATCCGTCTTTACCGCCAGAACCTTTGCTTCCCCAACCATCCTTACCACCAGATCCCTTAGATCCCCATCCGTCTTTACCACCAGAACCTTTGCTTCCCCAACCATCTTTACCACCAGAACCTTTTGATCCCCATCCGGAAACTAAGGCTTTTTCGTTTTTCATTGTTATCCCACTGATATATGCACTGTATATTGCTTCGCTCATCTTCTCCCCAAAGGCAGCTTCTACTTGTGGAACCAACTCGTCACTTTCGCCAAACAATCTCACCAAATTTACGGGACTTTGCTTGTCTGTGACCTCCACAAATAGTAGATCATAAAACAAGACAATCCTGGAGTTTGGACTCAGGATCAATTCACCTGATTTCTTAACTATACTGCCTGGTATGATATCCAATATAATATCGTCTTTATATACTACCTTTTTGTCGGAAGATACAAGGATTACAGGCGATGATGGGCTCTGTGCAAACATCATTTGGGCCACAATTGCGATGAGTACTGTGAGTTTAAACTTGTTCATATTTGGTTGTTTTGGAGTTGATTTTATTTTGTTTTTACTGAATAATCTGATACTTTTATAATTTTGTTATTACTATTTGTGATGATGATGACCCCATTGTGAAACAATAAAATTTCACCGTTCAAATGAGAAAATGATCTCTTAGGACTTCCCCAAAGAGCGATTAAGTCATCTTTATCAGAGCCAATAGTGATAGCACCAAAAAAAGGCTTGGTCAGTTTATCTTTGTTGACTAAAAAAGCCAAATCATAGCCAAATTCTTGTTCGTTCCCTTCATATTGGTGCATCATGACTTTATACTCGGATGCTCTTTGCTCCACATATACAAAAAGATTTTTTTCATTAATTCGGGTCCTGTTTCTACTAACCATCCCCAATTCCAAAAATTCTTTTGCATTTGTTCCGCCTATGTCAATCTTTTGTTTTTGTTCATTAGATTGCGGCTTGGGGGCTACATTTTCTAGTACAGCAAGATTTTTTTTGGCTGTTTCATTGCCTGTATGGCTCGCTTCTCTCATCCATAGGATGGCATCGGGCTTGTTGTCTTCATAATAGGAGAGCAGCGATCTCAATATTAATATTTCATCATCAAAAGGGGTGTAATCAAGTTCTGGATTTAAATTCTTTAATTCTTCCATTTGCACATCGAGAATAAATCTGGCTTTATCAAACGATATTTTTTTTAATATTTCATCAGATTGATTGATACCATTGATGATATTTGCTGATGCTTTATTGACGTAAGGGAGTACATAATTTTTATTCATCAATATAGCTGTCTCAAAATGATTGATGGACTCGTTGATCAGTCTATCGATTTCTAACTTTTGGGAAGCGTTGCGAGAGTCTCCTGAAAATTCAATATCCAACATACCAGGAAAGTCAAATATCATCACTTTCGGATCGAAAAGAGTCGTAGCAGCAAGCATACATGTCAGACCGGCGTTGTTGTACAATTCACGGGATTGATACTTATTGAGTAGATATTGGTAGTATGTGTATGCTTCACTATATCTACCACTGACGACCAAGTAGCTGGCCATTTCAAAAAGATTGGCCAAATTTTGCACCTGGGTTTTGTTCCTATCTGACAAAGTGATCCTATCTTTTTTGGATGGGTAGCCCGCGATGGCATCTTGCATTTTATAGTCCTTGTATAAGTCATTGATCAGATCTCCACCCTTATCAAATATCCCGAATCCAGCAGAATAAGCCAAAAAACCACCCAAGACGTCGGCTTGGACTTCATTCAATACACGTTCATCGAGGAGTTTTAATACTTTTCCAGTTTCCAGATCATTCACATCATCTGCAAACTGAGATTTCCATCCATGTTTTTCATAATAATGCACCAGTTCATGTGCTAGTAAAAAGGCAATAGCTCCGTCACCATATTTTTTGGCAATATCATAAGCTTTCTTCTCTAGCGAAATATCAAGCAATCGGTAATCCATGCTTGCTACATAAGCTTCCTCATCCCTGAGATGAAGTGCTGGCACGGGCATTCGTCGATCCCCTTTAGCTTCTACTAAGCGATCATATATGCGAAGTAAATGTTCGAATTCAGGTGTATCATTCAAGTCTGCTTCATAACCCACTGGTCTTTCGGGAGACAATATTGGAAGTCCGGCAAATGATCGGGATTGTGAAAATGAGGGCAGTGATGACACACATAATGCCGCACAAAAAAGAGCTGTGACAATTTTTTTAATTCTGCTAAAATGATACTTTTGAATTTTCACATGCAAGATTTAATAGGATTGTATGGCAAATATAATAATCATTTTCAACTTTTTGAAGATACTTATAAACTATCAGTGTATGGTTTAACAACTTATATTTGATAATTTTCAATTTATGTGATACATTTATACCCAATATGCTATCTTACGAAGTAGAAAATATTTCCTTTTGGTATGATAATAGCTATGATATAATAGCTGGGTTCTTAAATGTTTTGTCACCACAATGATTGCCATTAGGTATAAACCATCGATAAATAAAATTTTGAATATAATCCAAAATTCCTGATGCTAGACCATGTAAAATTTGTCTTTATATTTTCAGTAAGGCTCATGGTTTTACCAGTCTTTTTTATGTATTCATGTGATGGATTTGAAGGCAAGGAAGGGGTTGAATTTACCAGTGGATTTGTCAAGGCTGATTTGAAGGAAATTGCCGATACCGATCCATTAAATATCGTAAGTACCCCATATTTGTTGGATAGAGCTGTAAGGAAATCTTTGAAGCACAACAAACCAATCACCCTTGAAAACCAACCGATTAATTTAGAACCTGGAAAGATTATCCATCGGTCCAACGGAATGTTTGGTTTGACTCCTAAAAAGATAGAACCGGCTGTAATATCAATAAAAAATATCACTAAAAATAAATTACTCCTTCTTCCCGAGGTTTCGATAGCCAGAGATATGTCTTACAAAGATCTTAATCCTGCAAGCTTTACCACTTTTGACAAATACCATGGTCTGAAACACAGTTTTGTAGCATGCATGATGGAGGACCGTATGGGCAATATATGGTTTGGTACTTATGGAGGGGGGATTTCAAAATTCGATGGGCGCTCGTTTACCCATTACTCACAAAGTGAAGGTCTGGCAGGCAATAGTATTTTTAGTATGAAGCAAACTACGGATGGTAAAATCTGGATAGGCACTTACGGCAACGGCATCAGTATCTTTGATGGTGCTACCTTCGAAAATTTAGGTACTGAACAAGGATTGCCTTCTGACAACATTTATAGCATATTAGAGGATGATGAAGGAAATGTTTGGGTGGCTACCGATGGCAGTGGGTTGTTAAAATTTGATTCATCCAGCACTAAAAAAGTGACTCAATATTCAACTAAAGAAGGTCTGCCGAATGATGTGGTGACTTGTCTTTTGCAAGATAGTCTCGGTCGTATCTGGGCAGGAACCGATGGAAGCGGGGTGATCTGTTTGGACAATGACGAGGTGACTACATACCAAGATATAGAAATACTTTCCAAAGCGACTGTAGTGGATTTGATGTGCGACAGGGACGGCATATTTTGGCTATGTACATATGGAAATGGCCTTCTCAAGATGGATGGTCAAAACATTGTTCAGTACTCGACAGCTGATGGCATGCCTTCAGAATTGGTTACTTCCATAAAATCGGATGCAAAAGGTGACTTGTGGTTAGGTACGGACGGCAGTGGCGTATGCAATATTGCTGAACCCAACTCCCGTCAACCCAAACTCAAAATCCTATCTGAAATAGACGGACTATCCAATAACAACGTGTACAGCACGCTTCGTGACAAAAGCGATAACCTTTGGTTTGGTACCGTAAGAGGAGGAGTCAATAAATACAACGGACAAAAGTTTTCGCATTTTCAGGATAAATTGGGAGTAGTGCCAAAGCATATTTTTAGTTTTCTTGAGGATGGTCCAAATGACATATGGCTGAGTACATATGGCGAGGGTTTGAGACATCTACACAAAAACGAAACCACCGGTAAGATAGAATCATCATCTCTCACCACCATAGATGGGTTGACTGATGACAATGTCTATTGTAGTTTGAAAGATTCTAAGGGTAGAAAGTGGTTTGGCACCAATGGAGGAGGGGTCAGTATGATCCAAGGAAATGATATTTATACATTGACCACAAAAAACGGACTGGCCAATGATCATGTCTTTGCCATCTTTGAAGATAGTCAAGGCAATATTTGGTTTGGTACATCTGACGGTGGAGGAGTGACCAAGTATGATGGAAAAAAACTAATGACATACAAAGATACCGAAGTGCTTTTTACGACCTCAGTATATAGTATTTCTGAAGACGATGACGGACGGATGTGGTTTGGCACAGATGGTGATGGGGTCATCATATTGGATAATGACAAATTTTACAAATATGATACTAAAAGTGGCTTGTCAAATGATCATATATTTTGTATCAAAAAAGACATCAAAGGGCAAATGTGGTTAGGTACTGAAGGGAAGGGTATATGTCTTTTTGATGGAGAAAAGTTTTTATATATAGATGAAAAACGGGGACTATCCAACAATTTTGTGTTTTCGATACTCGAAGACCACAATCATGATATGTGGATAGGTACCAGGTTTGGCTTGAGCATACTCCATGTAAGAAATAATGCATCAATGATCGAAGATGCCCAATCATTACACCATACCCATACGCAGAAAATGTACTTCAAAAACTATACTTATGAAGATGGCTTTTTTGGTATAGGCTGCAATAGAAATGCAATATTTCAGTCTTCTGATAGGATGGTATGGATCGGCACTACCGATAGACTCAGCATCAGTCAGCTCGCTATGGACCATGAAAACGTGACTAACACAGGATCGATTGATCTGCAAATCACCAGCATAGATGTATATAATGAAAAAATAGACTGGAGTAAGTTCCTACTTAACAAAGACTACAGATACACCCTAGGCAATAACGTGGATTTACACCAAGTAGAATATTCAGCATTGAGCCCCTGGTATAATCTGCCGTTAGATCTCAAGCTTAAGCACAATAATAACTATGTATCCTGTGATTTTATTGGTATCACCCAAGACCAACCTTCCAAAGTCAGATATCAGTACAAAGCATTAGGGTTAAATGAAGATTGGAGTGCCTGGAGTACCACTGGCAAAGCATATTTTGGCAATCTGTCTCCCGGACAATATACTTTTATAGTCAGAGCCCAGGATTGCAATGGCATCATCACCGAACCTAAGTCATTCCCATTTGAAATAAAACCTCCGTGGTGGCTGAAATGGTGGATGAAAATAACATACTTATTGGGTCTGACTTATCTTGGGTTTTATATACACAAAATCCAAAAGAATAAGACCATCAAAAATGAAAGACTCCGGACTCAGACCAAAGAACTTGCGCAGGCCAAAGAGATAGAAAAGGCATATCAGGATTTGCAATCTACCCAAAAACAACTCATTCAAGCTGAGAAAATGGCTTCTCTCGGTGAACTAACTGCTGGAATTGCCCATGAAATACAAAATCCACTAAACTTTGTAAATAACTTTAGTGAAGTGAGCACTGAATTGGTAGATGAGATGAATGTAGAGTTACAATTGGGTAACATAGAGTTGGCCAAAGAAATAGCCGCTGATCTAAAGCAAAATCTTCAGAAAATCTATCATCATGGCAATCGTGCAGGTGACATAGTAAGAAGTATGTTGTTGCACAGCCGCACCAGCGCTGGCAAAAAAGAACCTACAGATATTAATGTGTTGGCTGAAGAATATCTACGCCTGGCATATCATGGTTTTCGGGCAAAAGACAAAACTTTCAATGCAGAGATGACCACTCACTTCGATCCGAACTTGCCCAAAATAGAAGTCATCACACAAGATATCGGACGCGTCCTCCTAAATCTCATCACCAATGCCTTCTATGCTGTAAACCAACGTAGAAATCTGTTAGATTTAGCCAGGGAGCAAAGCTTAGCTAATCTGACAGATTTAATGGATACATCGAGCGAAGCGAATCTGGAGATAGAAAAATCCAAAATCCAAAATCCAAAATCCAAAATTTCCTACGAGCCCAAAGTCACCATCACCACCCAGTGGGTGGACTCCCCTTTAGGGGTTGGGGGTGAGCAGGGTAAAATTGAAACTGTACAAATATCAGTCGCCGATAATGGCAATGGCATCCCCCAGCCAATATTGGACAAAATCTTCCAGCCCTTCTTTACGACCAAACCTACAGGCCAGGGGACGGGATTGGGATTATCTTTGGCTTATGATATTGTGAAGGCTCACGGTGGGGAGTTGAAGGTGACAACGAAGGAAGGGGAAGGGACAGAGTTCATTATTTTGCTTCCTATAGTTTGATTCAGACCAGCATGAGTGCGATATTTAGACCCGAATTATCAGACTTATACTTAAAGTAAATTAAATTGCAAAAATATATAATTTTAATCGTTTGATTTTGAACGTATTAAAATTTATATTTTTCGCAATTTAATTTCTTTTGACTATAAATGATTCATTGGTGCATTGGTAGTGAATATATAGTTAAGAACGGAGGCGGCATTGATCAATATGGCATGGGTAAGGACTATTCAGAAGACTTTTATACAGAAGTGAAGAAGTTGTTTCCAACCCCAATACCCCCAAAGGTTTAAATATAGATACACCGATGTGGTTTGATAAGTAATTTCAAAAAATGTTAATACGGATTAGCTCCGGGAATGGTTATAGAAATCAGATTTTTATAGCCATTCGTTTTTTTATTCAATGGATATTGGAAATTTATT
The DNA here is from genome assembly GCA_049289435.1 of Saprospiraceae bacterium. GTDB lineage: Bacteria > Bacteroidota > Bacteroidia > Chitinophagales > Saprospiraceae > OLB9. Next base: position 14,052 of record JBATLS010000413.1, read on the forward strand.
CCTAACTTTACTCACTGCATATGGGTTACTTTTTTATTGTAGAATCAGAAGTGATTTGAATGAAATAAATATATTTGTTATGAAGTATTTTCTCTTGATCCTTGGATTAACACTCCATTTAATTGTTGATGCACAGAATGCTGCCGGTAAGCCCAATATCATAGTCATATTTTCAGATGATCATGCACTACAAGCCATCAGCGCATATGGGAGTCCTCACATCCAAACCCCTAATATTGATCGAATCGCTAAAGAAGGAGCAATATTCAAAAATGCCTTTGTGACCAATTCTATTTGTGCACCAAGCAGAGCGGTTTTGCTGACCGGTAAATACAATCACATCAATGGCCAGTATGACAACCGATCGGAGACTCGTATCAATACAAGACAAGAGATG
>JBATLS010000414.1:0-1535 GCA_049289435.1 Saprospiraceae bacterium
AATCCTGATGATTTTACCTACCAATGGTCGCCAGCTTCGCTGATCGTGTCGGGAGGCAATACCCGAAACCCAATATTCAAAATCAAGAAAGATGAGACGCTCCAGGTAAAAGTGACTAAAAAGTCCAGTGGATGTAGTCAAAGTCTCGATATACCTGCCAGAGCTGGTCAACCCATAGTGGTGGATGTAGATGCTGTACCTGATCTGACGATCTTCGAGGGGCAATCTGTCAAACTCCATATCAAAGATGGCTTGCAAGGAGAATTATACTTGTGGAGTACCGGCGCCAAAACAGATACCATCACCGTAGCACCTATCACCACCACTGCTTATCAGGTGACGGTGACAGATATCAATGGATGTACTGGGATCGACGAAGTGACCGTCACAGTCAGGACAGCCAAGTGTGACGAGACGGATGTCTATATACCAAAAGCATTCTCTCCCAATGGAGATAATAATAATGATATCTTCAGAGTCAGGAGTAACTTTATAGATGAGATGGAATTAATCATCTATAATCGATGGGGTCAGGAAGTCTTCCGCACCACGGACAAAAATATAGGATGGGATGGTACCTTCAAAGGGAAGGAATTATCGCCTGATTCATATGCCTTCTACCTGTACGTATTGTGTATCAATACCGAAGAGTATAAAACTAGAGGCAATGTGACTTTGCTTAGATAGTGGGTTGCAAAAATGACACACTATGATCTATAATTCTTAGATTTGCACCATGATGCATTATCTATAATGATGGTTAGATTGACAAGATGGTAACTTAGGCTACACCCTTTGGTTATATTGGTGTTGGCCATTGTCACCACCTTATTTTTGCCTCGTATAGCTAAAAAAGGCATGTTTGGAGATGGTCTTTTGTATGCTTCTATGGCTAGAAATATGTCAGAGGGTTTAGGTACTTTTTGGGCACCTTATTTTTCATCATCTTATTGGTTGGAGGGGATACAAGATATTTATTATGAAAACCCACCACTCATGCTGTGGGTGCAATCTTTGCTCTTTAGCACAGTCGGTGATCACTGGTGGGTAGAAAAGCTATTTTGCTTGTTGATATTGATGGTCAATCTATATTTGATCAGATTTCTGTGGCAGACTATTTTTCAGACCGATCTTGTGCTACAGCAATATTGGTTTTTACCCGTTTTTTGTTGGTACATGTTACCCGTGGTCGTATGGGGCAATGTCAATAATCTCATGGACAATATGCTGGTCACGTTTTGTCTATTATCAGTAGCTTTAATCTTCAAAGCTATACACACTGTTGGCAAGCTCAGGTTGTTTTTCCTTCTACTATCTGTACTAAGTATTTTTGGCGGCATCCTTACTAAAGGTCCCGTGGCACTTTACCCTATTGCACTGCCATTTCTATACTCATTGGTAGCAAAAGATTATACATTTAAAAAAATGATCGGAGATTCTATGGTTATTTGTTTGTGCACTACCTTGGTTTTTCTTGGTCTTTTGATTTTGAATAATGACGCATTATTATTTTTTGAGCAATATTGGAATCAAAG
>JBATLS010000415.1:0-2136 GCA_049289435.1 Saprospiraceae bacterium
ATTCAAGTCTTAGTTAGCTCTCATCATAGTAGAGTGAACCTTAAAAGCTGATTAGCCAATTTGATATTTTGACTATTATACTTCATCCCTTTCATTAGTTACTTCAATCCAAGTAACAATGGAAGTCAGGTAAAAGTCAGTACTCCTTTTTTAATTTTGGTTTTCTCTAGTTTAGGCTATTTCGCCACCGCAGCTACTACCAGCTCCAGCTGTACAACCGTAACAATGCTGGTTCAGTACAATATTTCTTTCCATCAAAAGTGATAAATCAAAATCGTCAATGTGTTTAGCCTGAGCAGCTACTTTCAGATCCAACATTTGATTGAAATCACAGTCATATATATAACCGTCCCAACTGACCGATAGTGTAAATCTGCACATCAAGCCATCTATTGTGGCAGGATTGTACGCTTCTACTAGTGAGGTCATGTATTCGGAGTAATTGCCCGACTCAATGAGATAGTCAAGAAATCGACTGACTGGGAGATTGGTGATGACAAATAAATGATTGAATACAATATCATACCTTCTGGCCAATTGCAATTTGAATTCATGCTCCAATGATGACTGATGACCTGGTAGAAATGCCCCGGAAGGATTGTACACCAAATCCAATGTCAAGTCACTACCAGCTATGCCATACCCGACTGCATTGAGCCTTTTGAGTGCTTCTATACTATCTTCAAATACCCCTTCTCCCCGCTGTCCGTCTGTGCGGGATTTTGTAAAATATGGAAGAGAAGATACTAAATGGACTTTATGATCTGCAAAAAATTGTGGAAGATCATGGTATTTTGGATTGGCCATGATGATGGTGAGATTGCACCTGTTCATGACTTTTTTTCCCATTTTAGTACATTCTTCGACAAACCACCTGAAATGCGGATTCATCTCTGGCGCACCACCTGTGATATCTACCGTAGGGATGTCATGGTCTCTGAGTATTTCCAAACATCGCTCCAGGGTAGCTCTATCCATGTTTTCCACCTTCTTGTCAGGGCCAGCATCTACATGACAGTGGGCACAAGTTTGGTTGCAAAGTTTACCGATATTGATCTGAAATATCTCTGGTATTCTTGGCTGGAGCGTAGCACCTACTTTGGCTGCAAAGGATTCAAATTGATCACCGACCATTTTTTTACCATTCAATACTTCGAGTTGAAAAAAAGTATTTGCCAATTGACTATTGGATATGGACAATGATTTTGACCTTTGTTTAACTCCCATCTTTGATTCTAATTGTTTTGATTGTACCAACTTTTCTACTATGTGTGACACAACATCGCTCCATAGAAGATATTACCCTAACATCCTATCATTACATAAGTTTTGATTTGATCGTATTCATCATAGGTACCGCATTGACCAAAGTAGCACCACCTTTGATCGCAGCTGCGACGTGGACAGCTTCCATCATTTGTTCTTCGTCGGCACCTTCGGATAAGCAAGCCGACGTATAGGCATCCATACAATATGGGCAAGCCACTGCATGAGCCACTGCCAGGGCGATCAGATTTTTTTCCCTCACAGTGAGTGCGCCTTCTTTAAAGACTTCGCCATACCAGTCGAAAAATTTCTTACCCATTTCTGGCTGAAGGTCTACTATGTTTCCAAATTTTTTTAAGTCCTCAGGTTTAAAGTAACTCATGTTGTTGTTATTGTTTGATTTTAAAAAATTGTTCCGTTAAACTCCTTGGGCCTATATCCTGGCTTTAGGGCTTATGATATTGCAATGATAGCCATTTTGATTATAAATACTATTTATCAAGGTCAAAATTATTTATGAGTTCACCCATAACAGAAAAATTTGTCCTCAAAGACACCAAAACACAAAGAATCTCAAACTTTCTACAATCTAATTATTTCATTTGGAGATAAATTCTTGTTTATTAATAAATGCTTCTTTAAATAACGATATGATTAACTACGAGTGTAATGGACTTTTTGGATTGCTAAAACCAGTTGAAAAAATATCGCATCATCTGCCTGATTACAATAAAAATCTGGTGAATGCTATCTTACCTTCCAGGGCTTGTTGGATAAACCCATTTCTGGAGCCATTGACGATCCACATTTCGACATGGTGCTCTTTACATACTTTGGCAGCGTAGATTTTTGTCGTCATCCCTCCTGTGC
>JBATLS010000416.1:0-1940 GCA_049289435.1 Saprospiraceae bacterium
ATCAGCTGTTGTAGGATCATTAATAGTGGTCACATCAATATCATAAATTGATGTAGGATCTATATCATCGGCAACAGGAATTGGTGGAGACAATTCTATTTGTTGCAAGTTAGTTTGTAATTCAGATAATATAGTTCCAGCTATTAAATTTTGAGCTATTGCCAATGTTAAACCTGAAGCTTCTAATAGTGGAGCTAATACACCTTCGGAAGCAGTGTCAAATACAACTGAAACGGATGGAGCTCCTGCATTAAAGTTCATAAGCAAAGTTTGAGTACTTCCGTTGCTATCTATTTGTAAGTCATCTATTATAGTAATCCTACCTCCTAATGGGGCGATAATAATAGGTATTGGTGCCGTAAGGGAAAGTTGAGAGTTGACAAAAGGAATTGTTATTCCCATTCGAGGCCTTGGTCTGTCTAAATCTGCAATGGGTGTTTGAAAATTTAACGAAGCATTTCCTATCAATCCACTTACATTTACTGGAATGTCCATACTTGGTGGAATAATTAATCCTGCCAAAAATGCTGTAGCTAATTGATTGTTTAATTCTGTTTCGGATATCTGAACGATCATGTCATATCCTGATGTTCTATCGAGTGCCATTTTTATATATTTTATTCAATGTCGTTTAGTTAAGGATTAAGTGGGTTTATAATTGATGTGATGTGGCTTTTTAGGCTTGTGCTTTCTGGGTTCATTTCTTTGGGGTCGAATGATTTCTCTTGTATTCTCAATCAGTTTATCCATCGCACCTAAGGTCTTTTTCCAGACATCTTTAAAAAATAGTTGGATCAAATTATCTTTTGTTACTGCTAATGCATGTGTTTTATTGATTTGTTGATCATGGACATTTTTTGTCTTTTCCTTTGCGTATTCGGCTTTTACCTTTTCATCTATTGGGTAAGACATGATGGAGCACAAGGTCATCATGAATACTTTAGCATGGAAATCCTGATATATACTTCTTGCCGTCAGGCCACTGAAGTTTTCTACCTCGATTCTGTTCTTTAGCAGTTTGTAGGCTTCTTCTATTCCCCATCTCATATGATACAACTCTTTGAATTCTTTATGTGGATATCTTCTGCTATCTGTCAATGAAGTACATAATATTTCAATAGCTCCGTCTCCTAAATCTATCTTCATCAACCTGACTTTCAACTCGTTGCATTCCAATTTGAGACCCAACTCCTTACGCACTTTTTTACTTATCGGCAAATGGATGACCAATTGTCTCTTAGTGCTGTTCCTAAATTCTCGAACTGGCTTCCACCAATTTTCTTTCATCCTAAAACAAAATTCTACCTTCCTCTCCTTCAATTGTACCATCAATTTCATACTCGGATATCCCCTGTCAGCCAATACACAATCCCCTGCTTTAAAGACTTCCATGTGGTCTTCGAACACAAATTCTGATTCAGACTTTGACCATGGGCCAATATGTGCGTCTATGGTTATGTGATTGAATACGTCATATACTACCGATGCCGTAGCCATACTTACTGGGCACGATGCATGTCGCCCAACATGATGGACTCCAAACTCCTTAATTATATCTTTTGAATTGGGTAGCTTTAATCTACTGCCATCTACTGCGAGTACCCGATGTCCTCTCCATCCAGCGTACTCAGAATTTGTATAAAAAGAATCCACTGCAATTTGCATCAATCGCTGGAAAACCCAAGGATTCAACTTCGCTCTCGCTTGGGTGAGCGCACCCTTAGTCACTTGTCTTATATCGTAGTCTTCTTCGAGCAAGCTCTTACAAAATCTGTCTAATTCCGCCTGGTAAGAACTCTTTAATAACATTATTACTACAACTAACTTCTTGATTGTGAAGAACTTAACTCGACTGAATGCTTTTTTATCACCGTCTTTAGAACGGGTATCAAATTGTTCATCTTCGAACTCATGGGTTATATGTTTAAATAATGTTAATC
>JBATLS010000417.1:0-4104 GCA_049289435.1 Saprospiraceae bacterium
CCCATCATATCTAATGATGCCCTCCCAGGTAGCAAGCCAATAGATCCCTTTTTTATCCTGGATGATGTTGCGGACTATACTTTTGGGTCCGGTGGTGGAGTGGATGACCGTGCTCTCCGTAAAATATGGATCGATATCGGATGATACATCTTTAGGATTCAAAAATGGAGTGTTGAGATCATTGGAGGGTTTAGTATCCTTTTGACCTATGCACATTATATTTGTGGTCAATAGGAATGTGGCAGTAAATATTTGTGCGATGATGCGCATTAAAATTGGTTCGTTTTTATAACCTTTGGATTTCAAAACAAATGTATGAAATAATTGAAGGCTTTTCAGGAGAATAGGGATGGTTTGTTAAAGAAAATACCAAAATCTGACACACTAGTGCTCTGTCCAGATAAAAAACATGAAAAATACAAACTTTTCAATTGCCACTAGCTTCAGCTAGTGGTTAAAGTTTGGTGTTATCATTTGGCTTTAGCCAAAATATGAGCCTACTTGGTTAGATCAAAGTGATATTCTTGAGTCTACTCCGAAAACTCAAATCAAATGATAATCAACCGTATTATACCAATCACCACATTATCAATGCTCTTTCAATGCATTGACCAGCAACAATAGTTTCTCTATGCTTACATGATCCATCAACACGATTTTGTACCACGAAGGGTTGGAATGCTTGTCTGGTACCAGCCCGAATTCTTTAGCTATCTCGGTACTGATGCACTTGCTGTCGATGGTGATGATATTGGATTTGGGGTGTCTGTAATATGATATATCCAATTCGTTCAGTTGCTTACACATCCACTCTGTGCGCTGCTGCAATATAAACATCTTTTCTATCCATCCATACGGACCATTTTTCATCAGTATCATCCACACGGCTACCGCATTTGCGCCTGACCTGCTCCCTATGAGCGTACAGTCCTCCCCCTCTATATAGCCAGCCTCTTTAGTGGAGACATATTCGATAAACCCCTTTCGGATCAAAAATATACCAGTACCATAAGGTGCTTGAGCCATCTTGTGTGCATCGAGCGTAAATGAAGTGATATGTTCATTTTGGAAAGTCAGCAAACTATTATGCTCAGTAAACGGGTAGTAAAATCCACCGTAAGCACCATCTACGTGCACTTTGAATGGGCAATCACTATTTTTCAGGACATCGGTATAAGTATAGATATTGTCCACAGAACCATACATGGTCGTCATCATATTGCAGACGATGATAAAATACTTCTTACCATCAGTCCTTGCTTTATGTAGCGTATCGGCAACGCTGTCCATTGATATCTCTCTGGTTTGTCTGTCCACCGCAACCTTGTATATGTCCAAAACAAATATATTGGACGCTTTGTCCATAGAGTAGTGGCTATCTACGCTACACATGATGGCTATGTCCTCTAGCCTGGCTTGGTATCGTTGTATAAAATAATTTCGATACACCCAGATGGCCTGCATATTGGCTTCTGTGCCTCCAGAAGCAACATATCCATCTTGCTGACCTAGCTTGCCTTTCAATATATCTACAGCACAAACTTCTATCAGTTCCTTTTCTATCTCTTGCGTACCCCTGAAATAATGTTCTGATGTACCTCTGGTATGACATCCTATATGATTGGGATTTTGGACGAGGGCAGATATAAATGGTGCATCTTTCAAGAAGAATTCATCTTGTGAGAACACCTTATCATCCAGATACGATGCCGGGATGCCGAGCACATGTTCGACGCCATAGTTGACATTTTTGTCCAATGCTGCAAAGACCCTTGTCTTAATTTCTTCTTGTGACTTCTTCTCCCAAATCCTGTACATGGTGATTTTTTTAGTGATTAACAACAATATGATTTCACAAGTTTAATGGAGCATTTGCCTCTGCTTTCACAATTTTGGCATCACTATGTCTAACATTGAAATAAAGTCGTAGTTGACACACCACAGCGTGTTGTGATTATAAAAGTTGTGATTATTCGTCTTATCAATTTTATAAGTAATAATATATACATATATAATATACTCTTAAATAACACTTTATAAATGTAAATGAAAAAATATTTCAAATTTTACAAAAATAAAAATAAAAATATTTTGTGCAATTAATAAATACGGATATATTTGTCCGTTATTATCAAACAATCAAATTATTTCTTTATGAAAACTAAAAACTTTTCTTTCAATTATTTTTTCTTGCTATTGGGCATTGTTTTCCTGACATCATCTTGTAAAAAAGATATAGTCGATGATACCAATACTGCCTTCAAGACGGTGGATCAGTTTGATAACCAAGTGGTGTACGATTGGAACGTCGTGCTGCAGGAAGTCGAAAAATATGCTGCGGGTTATAGACCTGGCCCGATTTCGAATTCTCTTGGTTATGTAGGGCTTGCCAATTATGAAGCATGCGTGACTGGTATGCCCTCTTACGCTTCGCTTGCTCCTTTGTATCAAGGACTAAATATTCCTAAAATCCTAAATGATCAGGAATATCATTGGCCAACAGTAGTAAATGCAGTCAACAATTATCTCTACAGTCGTTTATTCCCTGAAGTAGATGCTACCTACTTTAATAAAATTAAAACGCTTGCAGATAAATATGACAAACAATTTCTTGACCAAACCAGTCATGAAGTTTTCTTACGGTCAAAAAACCATGGTGAAAGTGTAGCTGCTGCTGTCTGGGAATGGATGAAAACAGATGTGGTGACATTTGACAAATACAAAAATGTGTTTGAAGATTATAGTTGGGAAAAAAGATTTAAGAAAAATGGTGACTGGGTAGCTACTTATCCTGGTCCGGGCTTAGGTATGTTTCCATACTGGGGCAATGGTCGAACGCTGGCCATATCTTCGGATCAAAAATTATGCAGGCCATTTACCTCATATGCTTCATTCAGCGAAGATCCAAAATCCGGATTCTATGCACAGGCTATCGAAGTCATGGCACAAAATACTCCTTCCCTATCCTATCAAACTGAATGGGTGGGTGAATTCTGGAGTGATGACATATTGGGGTTGACTTTTGGACCACCCACAAGATGGATTGCGATAGCCAATCAGGTATATGCCCTGGAGAAAGCAAATCTTGAAGAAGCGATAGTGGGAAATGCAAAAGTGGGCATAGCTCTTCATGATGCCGGAATAGGGTGCTGGAACTCAAAATATCACTATAATCTGGAAAGACCACAAACGTTTATCAATAGAAATATAGACCCGACATGGAAGCCAAACCTAGGCAATCCTTTGACTGGAGAAGAGGGTATTTCTCCATCTTTTCCAGGATATCCTTCCGGACATGCCACTTTTAGCTCTGCATCTGCAGAAGCTCTCGCAAGTGTATTTGGCTATAGTTATGGTATGACGGACAATTGTCACAAAAACAGATCAGAATTTTCTGGTTACCCCCGTACGTTTTCAAGTTTTTATGAAATGGCTCTCGAAAATGCGTGGTCTCGCGTGCCATTGGGAGTCCACTTCAGGATGGATGCCGAAGAAGGGGTTCGATATGGTACAGAAATCGGTCGTGCGGTCAATAAGCTTCCGTGGAAGAAGTAGGCTTTTTCAATGATTAATTGATCTATAAGCTACTATTGCTTCAATATCATACTCCGATTGGGGGTTCTCTACAGGATATTGTATTATAAAGAAAAAACCTACGAATTTAATTTTCCTATTAGCGATGTATTGATTGCTGGTAACACACGAAAGTGTGTTACCAGGATTTTAAAAAGTAGAGGTTCCTCTGTGATGGGGGAAAATATTTTTATAATTTAATATACAAAATAGCATGGATAAACAAAATAGCAGCTCTAAAAGCATGAGCTACATTATGAACACAAAAAACTGGTGGGCACCACTTACATTTATACTGGTCATCAGTTTACTAGGAGTAGGCATGATCGGTTTTCAAACTTATATTGATGCTCCGCCTATGGCAGGATTTAATGATGAAAATAACAATATTGAGTTTGATCAGAAGGCCATCGAGAGAGGACAAGAAGTTTTCCACAAATATGCCTTGATGGAATATGGTAGTTTTTTTGGAGATGGAGCTCAGCGGGGTCCAGACTTCACCGCCGAAGCATTGCATGTGGTGTCTGATGC
>JBATLS010000418.1:0-1712 GCA_049289435.1 Saprospiraceae bacterium
CCAGCGCATATGGAGAAAATCCAAAATCAAATGCCTGGGAGCCAACATCCATCTGCAGCCCTAATTTGGGTCGGTAGTACATATTTTCTCGTAGTGATGCCCATCTTTGAACCTCTATGGTTTTGTCCAATTGGCTAATTTCTTCTCTTGTGTTGGATGGATCGGTCAAAGTATTGGGATATCCTCCGATGTTGATATTACTTAGCTCAGTAGCGACATCATGCTTGCCCGTCTGATGCCTTAAATATGCCAAAGCATTTTCTGTTTGGGTCAATACATCAATTTTCTGAGCTTCAAGTGTGGACAATTGAGTTTCTATCTTTGATAATGCTGTAGGGAGTGCCACTCCATTTTTGATAAGGCTCTGAGTAGATCTTTTAGCTTCCCATAGAAGAGTATCCGCAGCCAATAAAGCATTAAAAGCGTATTCTAAAGTCTTTATCTGAATACATGTATTCATGATGTCTCTTGCCAATACACGTTTATATGCTTTAATTTCAAGTCTTTTGATATCTGCCAACCCACTCTTGATCTTTTTGCCTATAGCTATATCTGGATAATATATGGGTTGAGTGACTCTAAATCTCAGGTCATAAAAATTATTGGGCAAAAATTGCTCGTTGACATTGTCAATCCGTGGAAAAGCATTCGTCATGGTCAGTTGATTGAGGGTACTATATGCGGGATTTAGTAAATCACCTACTGGAAACTCTATATTGCGCCCACCTGCTGCCAGTGTGTATTGACCACCCAATACAACAGTGGGGCCATACATAGACTGAGCTTCCTGAAGAGAGGACAGGGCACTTTGGAGTTGAAAGGTTTTTGCCTTCAACTCGTTGCTATGTGCCCAAGAGTGGAGTATCAAAGGTTTGAAATCCTGAGCATCGATCGAAGATGAATAACTCAGCAAAAGAAATAAAATTGATTTTAAATAATCCATGTTATTTATATTAACACTGTTTAGTAATTGATTAAAAAAAATGTTTACTCTTTGAATACTGTCTTGAATACTGAATCCAGTGTCCTTTGCAATAAAGTATCTACCTGATTGACCTCTACTATATCCAATCTTTCGCCCTGAGCCAAATTGATCAGGCCATGTACTGCGCTCCATAAGTGCAGTGCCAATATCCTGGGTTCCACATCTTTCATACCAAGATGGAGTATGGCTTCCTGACAGGTATTGGCCAGATAATCAAACATTTGCATGCCTTGATCCCACTCTTCTCTACATTTTTCTATAAGCTTCATCTGTTTGTCAGAATTGAACATCAGATCATACCAATATTTATTTTCCATTCCAAACTTTATGTAAGCTGTACCTATCATGTGTATCCGCTTTGCCGGGTTGGGTTCTTGATAAGACTCCATCATATATTTACCCATCACCGAAAACCCCACCTCCATCAATTCGTGCATGATCTCATCTTTATCTTTGTAATAAAGGTATAAAGTGGCTGGACTATACTCTATGGCTTTCGCTATTTTGCGAATAGAGAGACCATCTTGACCATACTTGAGCAACAATTTTTTTGATGCATTCAGGATGAGCTCTTTAAGCTCTGCCTTTTCTCTTTCTTTCCTTTCAGTAACTCCCATGATAAAACCAATTTGAAATACAGCGTAAATATAATAAACACTGTTTAGTAAAATAAGTTTTTGAATATATATTTTCCAATTATAGTGAGAAAAGGTAAATTATCTCAAAA
>JBATLS010000419.1:0-7731 GCA_049289435.1 Saprospiraceae bacterium
GCTGAAGCCAGTGGCAATTGAAAAGTTCATATGTTTTATGGTCATAAACTTCGAGAGTTCAGGTGATTTGAATGCTATACTTGAGACTGCTCCAATAAGTTTAATATTTCCGAAAAGGCACAAAAACATCAAAGGTCACAAAGAATAACAAACCTAAAACAATGGATATTCAACCCTTTGTGAACCTTTGAGACTTAGAGACTTTGTGGCATATCTGTATGATTGTTTATGCGGAGTTGGCTCATGATTTTAGTTATACAAAACAAGCCTCACTGCATGAGAAATGACAGTGAGGCTTTGTGAAGGGGAATCTAACAAATCTTGTAACGACTTATAGTCAAAAGAAATTAAATTGCGAAAAATATAAAATTTAATACGTTCAAAATCAAACGATTAAAATTATATATTTTTGCAATTTAATTTACTTTAAGTATAGCTGTTGTAACAGCCAAATTCTATATTATTCAATTTTAATAACACGTCCCGTAAATCTTTGATCTCCTATGGTGCACTGATAGATGATTAGTCCTGCATTGCCATTGGGAATGGGAAATGATATGTCATTTAGCCCTGTATGCAGTGAGATATTCTGGCCGATGATTTGTTGACCCAATTGATTATACATTTTCAATTCAGCAATTTCATCTCGAGCAGCATTTATTTTAAACTGCAATTCGTTTTGAAAAGGATTGGGGAAAGCACCAACAGAAACCAGTGGTTCGACTTTACTTCTATGTGTCACGTCTATTGGCTGATATGATCCCGGATCTACAGAAATATTTCCTTTTTTAAACGCTATAAAGTTTATGTCTGGTTGCACTTTTCTGACAGAATCAAGTTTTACGCTTAAAGCTGATAGATGACCAAATATATCCTTTGGATCAGCAACTGTAAACTTCTTGTCAAAGAGATACCACTGATATTTGCCAGGCAACGTATTGATGCTTCCCGCTACAAATTGTCTAAGAATATTCAGATCTGCGGTATCTACTTTGTGGTCTTCGTTGATGTCAGAAGCCAGATATTGATGGTAGGTATTGTATTTGATTTCTCCTGTCAAAAATTTTTCTAATACCAATACGTCATTATTATCTATAAATCTTCTGTTGTCTTCAGAGTATTCTGCTGATAGTGTAAGTGCCCGGTCAAAAATAGCCAGACTGTCGAACAAATACTTTCCATTTCTATTGGATATCGCTGTTTTGGTGGTATAAGTCACTGTAGAGTCTCTTTTTTCGGTAATCTTGCGTACCATATTGTACCTATAAAGTTTGTACCCAGAAAAATTTATAAATGAATCAAGCTCAAGGCTTGTGGTGGTATCATAAGTAATCTTGTAGGTAACATTGGGCTGGTCAACCCTCAATGTGATCCTTGCTCCTTCCAAGGTTGTATCAGTCAAAGTCGTGATATTACCACTGATAGCATATACTGATGTCGGTGTAGGACCTACGGTATCTATTGGTGGGCCTGAAGGTTTGGGTTTACAATTGGGAATATTGGCCCCATTATTCTGAACATTGATGTCAACTAAACAAAAGTTTTGAGCACCCTTAGAATCCGTGACCCACATTTTGACTTCACTTTTGCCAATCTGGTCGCATGTAAACGTTTTGCTGGTTTCTGATGTATCTGTCGAAAAAGAAAACACCAACGGATCATTGCCACACGCGGAATAACTACCTTTGTTGAGGTCTTTAGCCCAAATCTCGACCATGCCATTATCTACTTTGCCATCTTTGTCGGTATCTATGCCCATCAATGCGGTATTTAATTGATATATACAGTAAGGTACCGGTAGTGCGGCATTTTTCACCACTACATTGGTGGTACAAAATTTCAACTTACCACATCCATATTTTATAGTATAGGTTACTTTGGTCGTTCCTATAGGATAAATACCAGAGATGTTATTGCCTTTTGAATAAGAATATGGAGAATTGTTGGTCACATCAAAATTTCCTCCGCATACACTTGGGTCGATGACCAATCCACCAACTTTGACGTCTGCATTTTTGCAATCATAACTATTGAATAGGATTTCGGCAGGACAGTTGACCTCCGGTACAGTTCCATTGATGATATAGATGGTCTGAATTCGTGAGTATTGACCTGTGGAGCCATACCCATTGTAATTGCACCAATCCAATACTTTCCATGTCCTCATGATTTTTTTGCACTGACTATTGACGGTAAATATCATATCACTATAAGATTTGCCCAACATCCCACATTCGCTATATCCCCAGGTTGGATATTGAGATTCATATGGCAAATCACTAGGTGAAGTCTTAGGGTTGCATCCTTCCAATTCTACATCTTTTGGCCAAGTGATGTTCACCCCTGAAGATCCGCCTGAAGATACATAGATGGTCTGGGTACAGGAGTGCCACTGCCAATTGTAATCTTCGACCGTCCAGGTACGAGTAATATACCCAGTGTTACAACTATTCAGATAATATTTTACTACCGGACTACCTGCTGAGTAGGTTCGATAATTGTACACATAGGTAGCGTTGCCATAAATGGACAAATTCCACAATTCATCCGTACAATGCGCATATACATCCGAAGGACATTGCATATAGAAAGATGAAGACGTAGTACCACTTGCAGAGGCATAAGAAGTCACTCCGCACAAGACAAAATATACCAATGCTGTGTGACGAATAAATTTGTAAAAATCAGTTTTCATTATTTGAGAATTAAGTGTCATAAAATAACATATTACAACAAATGTATATATATTTTTAATTGACAGTATATTATTTATGTTAAATTTTATAAAATTTGGGTGTATTCCCTTAGAAAAAGGGAAAATAATTTATCAATATAATACATATCTTATAAATATTTAATGTGAAAATTAAACTTGTATAGATATTTAGGTAATGAAGTGATTTAAAAACATATTGTTAATTCCTATGCAAGTCACCAGCCAGAAGAACAAATTCTTTGGCAGGCAGGTTGAAACACAGATTTTCATCAAATTTAATCTCCATAGCTATGGCTATGAAAATGAAATTTGATATCAATCTGAATTTCAAGCACTTACATATCATTTTAACATACGTTTTTAAATGACTTCAATAATTAAAGGCAATCTGAATCAAACTGCTCCCATAATTTATCTTATATTTGCCAGGAACACTGTTAAGTCCACACCGAAAAGTTTACTTTTGCCACAAAGGCACAAAAACACTAAGAATCACAAAGAACCCGATGGTCGAAGTTTGTTCCTAATAGCTATCGGGAACGATCCGTTACATAAAATATGGGATCGCAGTTGAAAACTGCGACCATCGGACAATCTGAATCATCCAGCAACCATAATCTACCATCTACTCGCATGAACCAGTGTTGGAATTATTTTTTATCCCTACCTCTTCAAGACTCATTCTAAAATACGCTTGATACAAATCATTTTTTTAACTCCATCTTTAGATACCAAAAAAAAGTCAGCTAAAATTAATTAGGATATACCTAAAAAACATTGCATTTTTGCCCTTGAGCAAGAAGTGAATATGGCGAAGTACATACATAGGGACGTGAGTTGGTTATCCTTCAACTATAGGGTGCTACAAGAAGCTAAAGATATTTCTGTACCACTACTGGAGCGGCTGAAGTTTTTGGCCATTTACTCTTCCAATTTGGATGAATTTTTCAGGATAAGGGTAGCCAATCACCGCAATCTGGCACGAACCGACAAATCCACCCTAAAAAATCTTGATTATTCGCCAGAAATAGTACTCAGAGAAATCTTAAAAACCGCCAATGATCAGCAAAAAGCTTTCAGTCATATCTTTGA
Organism: Saprospiraceae bacterium; assembly: GCA_049289435.1. Lineage (GTDB taxonomy): Bacteria > Bacteroidota > Bacteroidia > Chitinophagales > Saprospiraceae > OLB9. The sequence goes on from JBATLS010000419.1 coordinate 3,809, forward strand.
AAAGCGAATTATACCTGAGTTAAAAAAGAATGGAGTACACATAGTATCATGGCGAAATCTCAATAAGATACAAATTGACTTCGTAGATACTTATTTCAATGAATATCTGCTACCCTATGTCCAGCCGGTCATACTGGCAGGCAAAAAAATAAAACCATTCCTAAATAATGGTGCCCTTTATCTCGCACTCCATTTACACAGTAAAGATGCGGCAAAACCAGTATCAGAATACGCTATTGTAAAAATTCCTTCGGATCACTTATCCAGATTTCTGGAGCTCCCCAGCAAAAATGATCAGGTCAAACAAGTCATGATGCTCGATGATGCTGTAAGACACAGCGTAAGGTTGATCTTTCCGGGATACAATATTTTGGATTCCTATTCCATCAAGTTGACACGTGATGCAGAGTTGTATATTGATGATGAGTTTTCCGGCGATTTGATCACAAAGATTAAAAAAAGTCTCAATAAGCGGAGTATTGGCATAGCATCCAGAATGGTATATGACCGTACGATGCCAAAACATTTCATACAATACCTGATGAATGTCTTCGAACTCGATGAACTTGATTTATTGCCCGAAGGAAGGTATCACAATAACTCCGATTTTTTTAAGTTTCCCACTTTTGGCTTGTCACACCTCACGGATGGGACTTTATTGCCCATCAAACTGGAAGAATTGGAAGAAGCTGAGTCAGTTTTTACCAAAATACAGCAAAAAGACCACCTTGTACATATGCCATACCACAGTTATGAATCTGTGATTAAGTTTTTTGAAAATGCAGCAGAAGACCCCGATGTCACACATATCAAGATCATACAATACCGTGTGGCCAAAATCTCTAGGATCATGATGGCTATAAAAAATGCGGTGAAAAGCGGAAAGTTGGTCAGTACTTTTATAGAAGTCAAAGCGAGATTTGATGAAGAGGCCAACCTGAAATGGGGCGAAGAGTTAGAAAATGCGGGTGTGACCGTCTATTACAGTATGCCTGGATTTAAAGTGCATTCAAAACTGGCACTGGTACGAAGACTCGAAGATGGCAAACCCAATCTATACGCTTATCTGGGTACCGGCAATTTTCATGAGGATACAGCAAAGTTGTACAGTGATTTCGGTGTATTTACCAATGATAAACGTCTCACATCGGAAGTAGCCCGAATTTTTAATTTTTTGGAAACCAAACAAAAACCCAACCAAACTTTCGAATATCTGGGGGTGGGATTATTTAATCTCAAAGAAAAATTTATCAATCTGATCAAACGGGAAATAGACCATGCCAAAAAAGGTAAAAAAGCCCGAATGACCCTGAAGATGAATAGTCTCCAGGATGAAGAAATGATCAATTACCTATACGAAGCGAGTAAAGCAGGTGTTAGAATAAAACTCATCATCAGAGGTATATGCTGTTTGGTGGCAGGTCAAAAGGATCTGAGTGAAAACATTGAAGCCATTTCGATTGTAGATAGGTTTCTGGAACACAGCAGGGTATTTATATTTCACAACAATGGCCACCCGGAAGTATATTTGTCCTCCGCCGACTGGATGGTGAGGAACCTCCATTTTAGAGTAGAGACATTATTTCCTATCCTGGATAAAGACATCGCTCAAGCCATCATCACATGTATCAATATCCAACTCAATGATAATGTGAAAGCAAGAATTCTGGATGCCAAACTGAGTAATAAATATAAAAGAAACACTGCCGATATAGCAGTAAAAAGCCAATTGGAGACATATTATTATATAAAAAGACGGGAAGAGTCCAAGAGTCTTCCAGATAAAAACGTAGAAAATTAAAAACAACGGATGCTGACAGCACTTTCGCCATTAGACGGTAGATATTATAAAAATACTCAACCATTGTCTCCATACTTCTCTGAGTATGCGCTCATAAAATACCGGGTATTTGTAGAGATAGCCTACCTTAAAGCTTTGATCTCTTTGCCATTGCCACAATTGACAAAGATTGGCAGTGCTGAGGTATCTTTATTGGATAAAATATTTACAGATTTTACTCCCGAAGATGCTCAGCGAGTCAAGGAGATAGAGTCCGTCACCAATCATGACGTCAAAGCTGTCGAATACTTCATCAAGGAAAAACTAGTTGGGGATCGATTGAATGAAATCAAAGAGTTTATTCATTTTGGTCTGACATCTCAGGATATTAACAATACTGCTATCCCACTGATGATTAAAGATGCTTTGTATGACATGATGATTCCTACTCTAAAAACACTGCTGGCTGATGTCAAGCAAAAATCTAAAGAATATTACGGCATCCCCATGCTGGCACGCACACATGGACAACCGGCTTCGCCTACCACCTTGGGCAAGGAGTGGGCGGTGTATTCAGAAAGACTGGAAGATGAGTTAGAAAACCTGATGCACATAAAAATAAAATGCAAATTTGGAGGGGCTACCGGCAATTTTAATGCTCATCTGGTGACCTACCCTACTGTAGATTGGAAGGATTTTGCAGATGTATTGATGAAGCAATTTGGACTGTCCAGGTCGAAAAACACAACACAGATAGCACATTATGATGATATAGCAGCGATATGCCACAGTTGGGTCAGAATCAATACCATATTGATTGACTTGTGCCGGGATATGTGGACGTATATTTCTATGGATTACTTCAAGCAAAAGACCAAAGCTGGCGAGGTAGGCTCATCAGCCATGCCGCATAAAGTCAACCCGATAGATTTTGAAAATGCAGAAGGAAATCTAGGTCTTGCCAACGCTATATTTAGTCATTTGGCCGAAAAGCTTCCTATCTCCAGACTACAAAGGGATCTAACAGATTCTACTGTATTGAGAAACATTGGCGTGCCATTTGGACACAGCCTATTGGCATACAACGCAATAAAAAAAGGCATTGGAAAGTTGCTCTTAAATCCTGCTGCTTTAGAGGCAGATCTTTCCAGAAATTGGGCAGTCGTGGCCGAAGCGATCCAAAATATACTCAGGAGAGAGATGTATCACCAACCATACGAAGCGCTCAAAGACCTGACAAGAGGAAAATCTGAGATCCGTAAAGAAGATATCCATCAGTTTATACATGATCTTCAGGTGGATGACACCATCAAAAAAGAGATGCTACTCATCACACCTCACAACTATGTAGGATACTTTTAATAATACCTAAATATGGTGAAGATAATCAAAAGTATTTTTGCGCCTACAGAGATCTCAGGTACAAATTCAAATTATTGCCAGTAATTTGATTTACTGGCGTTTTTTTGATTTCTAATATTGGCCAATTATTATTATCTTTGGCACAAATTAGACTTAAAATGCCGAAAATTATAGAAAACAGACTGGTAGATGAATTTAAACATAGGGATGCTTTCTCAAGAGAGGACATATTTGATTTTTTTAGATTTTTTGAGCCAAACTTGAAAGAAGGCACTTTAGGTTGGAGGATATATGACCTAAAGAATAGAAACATAATAAAATCAATCGAAAGAGGATACTATACCATTTCATCCAAAGCAAAGTACGAACCCTTAGTTTCAGATGAGTTTCTAAAATTTGCTTCAACAATTTCAGAGCAGTTTGAAGGTGTCAAATATTGCCTTTGGGAGACTGACTGGGTCAATGAATTTTCAAAGCACCAATCAAGCAAAAAATTAATCATCATTGAAATTGAAAAAGACTTTGTCGAATCGCTTTACTATGAGCTGAAAGACAACTTTAAATATGACTTTTATCTTAACCCAGATGAAAAAGAGATAGATTTTTATATTTCCGAAAGTCAAAGCCCTATTATCATCAAAAAACTCATCACTAGGTCGCCAATTTCAAAAAGGACAGTAAAGAAAATTAAATTTTACACTCCTCTACTTGAAAAAATACTTGTAGATCTTTTCTCAGAAAATAAACTTTTCTATTTTTTCCAAGGTGCTGAGTTGTTGGA
>JBATLS010000420.1:0-3955 GCA_049289435.1 Saprospiraceae bacterium
CTGCACTTCCAAGTGGAATTTACACGTAGGAATTAATAGCCAAATTACAAAACTTATAATGTTATAATTATTCCAACGTGGTGAATATCTTTGTGGTCGCAGACCAGAGTTATTTAGTACGTAGGACGTAAGTTTTAATAATATGCTACTCTGAATTCTTTTTGGGCATCCAACGTACTAAAGGTTTTGAAGGAGTAGATGGAGTTAGAAAGATATCAGACATCAATAAGTAGAGATCACAAAGTTTATAGCTTTGTGTCAATTGGAAATAATGGCAAATTCATAAAAAAAGTCATATTCTCAGAAACGGACCAAGATGGACTTTACAACCTAAGCTTAGGTGATTACAACCCTAAAACTAAGGAGATTGACTATCATTCTGTATCAGATAATGGAGACAGAGATAAAATTTTATCAACAGTTGTAGCTTGCTTTTTTTCATTTTTCAAGTACAATCCAAAAGCGTGGGTCTATACATATGGTAGTACAGCAGCCCGAACAAGGCTCTATAGAATTGGAATTTCGAACCATTTGGAAGAAACAACCGAAGATTTTGAGATTTTCGGGGAACTTGAATACGGATGGGAACGTTTTAAAAAAGATACAAATTATCGAGCATTCATAATAAAATTAAAAGATGAAGACAATTGATATTCAACAACTAAACACAAAAAGAAATCCAATTATGGTTTATGATGATAGTTTAGATGTGAAAGAGCTAAACAAGCCATGTCAAGAAAAAATAGATCAAGCCAATAATATGCTAAAAAACAATAATGTGTTTGAAGCAGTTAAATTAATTAGAGCAAAAGAAAGAATCACGAAGCCATAACACAGGCTTTGATGTTCATTCCACCCTATCGACACGTCACGTCCCAAAGCACAAGCGTTAGCACCAATTAAAAGAACAAAATATGACAGAGGCAATGATTTACATTGCTATTTGTATATTGACAATCACTTTTTTAATATTCAATCAAAAGGGCTGCTGATGCCAATACCATCTATCTGGCAGAAGTAGAACTCACTAAAGCGATCAGTTACTTAGAAAAAATAATCTTACTACTGGTTATACATCATTACTTTATCAGACTCTGGATGAAGACCTAGATTTTTGGTATTGCGATCTGAAGGCAAGCCAAAATGAACTACGTACATTACACTCCGAAAGTGCGCTGGAAAGTGCCAATGTCCTTATGAAGCTTAAGGAGATACTGCTCGATGCAGGAGATAAGAATAGTGTGACGATACCATAAGGATTGGCTGTTTTCCCACATAATGTGCTACGGGCAGTGCTAATGACGCCAGCTTTGGTCGCTATGCTATTTGGATTTTTAGGAGTTGCCATACATTATGAGAAAAAATCAAAAAGATAGTGCTTTCAGCATATAGAGATGTACTAAAAAGATTGGTTGAGTATTTATGCTCGTATTGTTATTCGTTGTATATTTGTAATGACATTGTATTTATTCTAAATAATTACAATAGAGTAAAATAAAATAAATGCGCCTTATTCTTTTTATAATTTGGGTTCAATTTCTACTTTTTTCTTCATGTAAGAAAGATACGGAATCGGTGGATATGAGCATCAAAAAAGAAAGCTACAAAGATTCAATTTTTACCAATATCTTAAAAAGAACTTCTGGTGTAGTAGCTGCAGATGCCGCTTTGTCTATTGATCTCAAAAATGGTCTGAGTTTGTGGCTGTATGGTGATAGCTATATTGATAATTATGATCCTCTGACAAAGACGGTACCGTGCCTCTTTCAGGTAAGAAATGCAGGGGTGCTCACCAGTATCAATGATCCGAATTCCAATCCTATTACATTGCTTGGCAACGGGTCTCCTAAATCATATTTTGCACTTGGTACTAATCCGTCGTTTTGGTATTGGCCGGGGACTGGGTATCAGCGAGGAGATACATGTTTTGTTTTCCTTGGAAGAATAAAATCTACTGGTACACCAGGTACATTTGGTTTTGAAGAAGTCGATAGCCAGTACGTAGCTAAGATCAAAATACCTGAAATGACGAAGCTCAGCTACACTAATCTGGGTAGCAAGAAAAAAATATCTTTTACTAATGGTATTGTCAATTCTGATGGATATTATTATGTATATGGCATCCGTGACAACGGTTTTGGGCGTGACTTATTAGTAGCTCGCTATCGTGAGGACAACCCTTATACCGATTGGGAGTATAAGGGAAGTACCAACTGGACAAAGGAAATCGATGGAGCTGTAAAAATACATAGCCAATTTACTTCTTCATTTCATATGATAAAAGTCGCTGGCAAATATGTATTGATTACTACAGAGCTAAGCGTTGGTTGTAATCAAGGTAAGGAAATATATAGTTTTATTTCTGATAGACCAGAGGGACCTTTTGTTAAGAAAACGACTATTTGGAAGGTGGATGACACCAAACAAGGACATTTTCCTATTTTTTATTTGGCCTATGCACATCCGGAATATGAAAATGGTAAAAATGAATTGCTCATCACCTACTGTATCAATGGCTATGGTGCTTGCATAGCTTCATGTCAAAACAATCGCTTGGATCCGGACATATATCGTCCTCGGGCCATTAGAGTACCTTACACATTGATAGGTATTTGATATGATGATGGATCTTGCGAGTTTTTATTTCTTAATATTAATTTTAGAATAATAGGCTGAGCTATGTTGCAGACTTATCAACCATTTGACCACCAAAACCTTTATACCGTCAGCTAAAAAGCCATTGTGTTAGATTTTAGGAAAGCAATCTCCCGATGGCTATCGGGAGAGGCGAATTTGACAGATATAAGGTGGGACTTGATCATTTTAAGCTGCTCCACTACCCACTAAAGTGCTATCAGTTCATTTACAAATTTTCCCTTTAAAGCTGGCACTTTTTAGTAAGAATATGTGTAAAAACCAATGCCAACTAGTAAGTTTACTCAAAAACAATTGGAAAATTTAATGGATTTACGGTATTTTGATGATATATTTGTCTTTTTCCAGAATCATTGCTTTCTGACGATAACATAAACCTGACTTGTTTGGCTTCAATACTAATGGAATTATAACCGCTATTGAATTGCCATATTTCTCCCGGATTTTCGCAATCATTATTGGGATGATAAGTCACAAATACAAAATAATATGCTTTTAAAATTTATTGTACTGGCCGTTTATGTGGCCATCCTTTTTTTAATTGGAATTGTGGCATCCAGACGTATCAAAAGCATGAGTGATTTTTATGTGGGCGGAAAAAATATGGGATATTGGGCTGTCGCATTTTCTGCCAGAGCTACTGGCGAATCCGGTTGGCTACTCATCGGACTGACTGGTATGGGTGCCCTGGCAGGGATCTCCGCTTATTGGGTAGTCGTTGGCGAACTGCTGGGAGTCTTGGTCTCGTGGTTTTTTATGGCCAAGAAATTTAAGAAGAAATCTGATGCATATGGCTCTATCACCATACCTGATTATCTACAAAGCCATTTCAAATCTACGACCAATACATTGAGGATACTCTCTGCATCTGTTCTGTCTGTATTTGTGGTCATTTATGTAAGTTCTCAGATTGATGCCACGGGCATAGCGTTCGAATCACTACTGGACATCAACTACTACGTCGGTGCCTTGATAGGATTCATTATAGTACTTATATATATATTTATTGGTGGATTTGTGGCAGCGGTTTGGTCTGATTTATTTCAAGGGCTATTGATGTTTTTGGGCTTGGTATTACTGCCAATTGTAGTGTGGTTCTCTATGGATCATGGTCAGTCCATCATAGCTGGATTGCAAAGTATTGATCCTAGTCTCACCAATATTTGGGGAGGAAACGAAGATGGTTGGATGAATCTTTTCACTATATTAGGCTTCTCCATGATCGGACTGGGATTTCTAGGCTCACCTCAGGTCTATGTGAGATTTATGTCTATCAAAAATGAAATGGAAATTAATAGAG
>JBATLS010000421.1:0-2999 GCA_049289435.1 Saprospiraceae bacterium
ACCTTGCTCCATAAGTATTTTGACAACTTCATCTGTAGTGAGTCCAGTAATATTGGTTGTCATATCTAGGTCTATATCTTGATCAAAACAATTGATAACGACTTTGGTTTTTTCTTCTATTTTGCCCTTTTGGATTCCGATTTGCTCACCCTTTTGGATTCCGATTTGCTCGCCCTTTTGGATTAGTCTGGTATAAGTAGTCATAATATTGTCTTTTATAGATGGTGGTATGGATTTGATGGTTTCGGCCAAGACTTCTTCAGAAATGTCAGAAACATGTAAAGCGTAAACGAAGATCATCTCCAAAAAGTTCAAATTTTTGCCTTCTATAGGGAAAAGCTGGAAGATGCGAGCAAAATCTGATTGCAATTTTACTGGATTGATGTGCAATTTTTGTGCGATCACTGCAGCAGCCATCATGGCATCTCGCATGGTTTCTATCTGATCTTCTGAGATGGTATGGAGTGCAAAAAATATATGTCTGAGCTTGGGTACATACTCCTTTATATGCTCAGGATAGTCTTTAAACAATGCCGAAAGGTCTGCCAATTTCCACTCTTTCCTACCTTGATAATAGATCACCGGTATGATGACTTTGAGTGATTTTTTCTCAGATATACATTTTACCCAGTGAGCAAAGACATAATGTCCTACTTGTACCAAAACGTATCGATCAGGAGATGATTTGTGTTCGAATAGTAAGACAATATCGGCTTTTATGTCATGATGATTCTTGAGTGCAACTTCGAATACCAAATCCGAAAAATGCTCTTGAAGCTCTGCGTTCATATAAGACTCTTGCAGTACTTTTAGCGACGATAGCTCAATAATTTTAAGCATTTCTTCGGGCAGAAACCTCTCAAAAAAAGCGATGGCTCTGGTAGCATCAGAAAAAGATTCTCTGACGAATTTGTCGTGTATATTATTGATATTATCTGGCACAAAACAAAAGTAGTTAAATGAAATCAAATAGGGAGTAAAATTATTAAAAGATTCAATGACACCCAATTTGCTATCCTATATTGAAACTGTTAATCATCGAAACTGGGGCAGTTATTGGAGCTGCAACTTTATCTCTAGGTGGTGCATCAGCCGCGGCCAAGATCACAACTACAGGGATTTTTGTCACTGGTGACAAAAATTTATTGTAATTTTGGAGGTATAAAATAACGTGAATGTCGCAAGTAAGTGAAATAAAATCTCCAGAAGAAGTAAATCATATTCTGAACCAAATCAGGCGGTTTGTAGATGATAAGTTAAAGCCTATAGATCTTGACATGCTAAAAATGTCCTGGAAGGAAGCTTTTCCTATTTTACATCAACTCAGATCGGAAGTGAAGCGTCTTGGGCTGTGGTGTCCACAGATTTCTGTAGATTATGGGGGTCTGGGCTTGACCAATTATCAACACGGTTTGGTCAGTGAAATATTAGGACAGAGCCCTATAGGACATTATGTATTCAATTGTCAGGCACCCGATGCCGGCAACATGGAGATACTGATTGATTTTGGCTCGGATGACCAAAAATCCCGATTTTTAGCACCACTTATTGCCGGGAATATCAGAAGTTGCTTCAGTATGACTGAACCCGAAAATGCAGGGTCTAATCCATTGCTTATGAGCACCACCGCTGTCATCGAGGGAGATGAAGTGATCATCAATGGGCACAAATGGTTCACATCGTCGGCAGATGGAGCAGATTTTGCTATTGTCATGGCTGTCACCGACCCAACGCATACCAACCCATATCAAAGAGCAAGTCAGATTATGGTTCCTTTGGACACAAAAGGGCTGACCATCGTACGCAATATACCTATCATGGGCGACTCGGGAGATGGGTACTTCAGTCATGCTGAGATCACTTATCATCATGTCAGAGTACCAGTTAAAAATATATTGGGTAAACCAGGTGATGGTTTTAAAATAGCACAGACTCGTCTGGGACCAGGAAGAATTCATCATTGTATGCGATGGGTGGGTATATGCGAGCGCACATTTGATATGATGTGCACATATGCATCCACGAGGGAAATATCACCAGGCAAAATGCTAGCGGAAAAGCAAACCATACAAAATTGGATATCGGAGTCAAGAGCTGAAATCAATGCTTCGAAACTATTGGTGCTCGATGCTGCCCGTAAAATTGACGCTGAAGGTCAAGAAAATGCTAAAATCGAAATTTCTATCATCAAATTTTATGTAGCCAATGTACTGATGTCAGTAATAGACAGAGCCATTCAGGTACATGGTGGTCTGGGCATCACGGATGATACCCTGCTTTCGTGGTGGTATCGGCATGAGCGGGGTGCAAGAATTTATGATGGTCCGGACGAAGTTCACAAATCAAGAGTAGCTAAAGAAATACTAAAAAAATACTGATTACCCTATGAAAATTATATTTCTGTTGTTATCTATCTCCCTCTTGTTTGGTTGTCAACCAAGAGATTTGCCCACTGTTTTTAATATGTCTGATGGCTATGCCCTGATGAAAGTATCACATATGACTACCCGCGATGAACTGAATAATATCTCTCAAAAACTAAAGACACAAAACATCGAGCTTGATTTTTCAGCATCAGAATTTTTTGACAACGGAAAACTAAGGACTTTAAAACTTTCGGTGACCACTCCAGATGGAAGTCGTGGAGTAACAGGAGCAGATCAGGTGGGACTGCAGTACAAATATTTTGGGTTTTTATATCAAAGAAGCGGTACTCCTGCGTTTAAAATAGGAGAAATGGGATTGCTTTGATAAATGATAGGCAATTTCATAATTTTTATAAATTGTTTGAATGCCTAGAACATTTATCCCCCATTAACCATTAAATCTCTGCAATACATCATTCAATATAATAAAAATGTCAGCCGGACACATACTTTCCACTTTCAACAATCATATCACGACGATAGAGTTCTATCATCCTGCCCAAAACTCTATGCCCGGTCATCTTTTGTCAGAACTGGTCAGGCATATTTATACTGCTGGAGCAGACGATAATA
>JBATLS010000422.1:0-13896 GCA_049289435.1 Saprospiraceae bacterium
GAATATCATTTGGATCAAGATGTTGTGCGTGCTCTATTCGCCATCGGAGATCTTTTTTTTCAAGATATTGCGTCATCAGTCCTTCATAAATATCGAGCACCACGCGATTGGCACGGTCGCCTATAGCATGTACACAAAATTGCATGTCATTGGCCATGGCCATGTCTGCAATTCTTTTGACATCATAGATATCGGTGGTATTTTGCCCCTTGAAGCCCGGTTTATCGGCATAGGGTTCCAAAAGCCAAGCTCCGAAAGCACCCAAGGCGCCATCAACTTCTGATTTTATAGCATTGCAAGTATAAAAATTATTGCCAACTCCTACCCTCTTGTAGTTCCCAACTTTACCATCTAATACTTCTGCAAAGTGTCTGGCCATTGCCCAAAGTCGAACCTTCATTTTCCCATCCTTTGCCAATTTTTCATATCTATCTAATTCTTCAAATGAACTGCCTGCATCCTGAAATGAAGTTACTCCTTTCTTGAGGCACTCATCCTCCGCCAGCTCGATAGCACTATACCAAATAGAATCAAGTTTTGTTTGGTCCAATGACTTGAGATATTCATCATATTTTTGCCGAAACATACTCATCGCTCTTTCTTCAAAAACTCCTATGGCTTCTCCTGACGATGCTCTCACTATCTCTCCACCGACCGGATTGGACGTTTCTTTGGTAATTCCAGCCAATTCCATAGCTTTAGCATTTGCATAGAGGGAATGCCCGGATGCATGATATAACAATACTGGATGGTCGGGTGATACTTCGCTCAGAGTATAATGGAAGGGATAATTATATATATTTTGTTTGGGAATACTGTCCCATTTTTCTTGATGCCACCCTCTACCTATGATCCAATCACCAGGCTTAGTTTCTTTAGCTCTGGCTCCGACAGCTCTTACCACATCTTCCCAGCTTTTTGAGTGCAAGAAGTTTAAGTTGATCAAAGAGTTGCCTAAGCCCGAATAATGCCCGTGTCCTTCTATAAATCCCGGCATTAAAAACTTACCACCGGCATCAAGTATTTCTGTTTTTTCACCAGCAAGCCCTGATACTTCTTCCCAAGACCCGATTTTGTAGATCAATCCATCTTTTACTACTATGGCATCAGCATTGTAGGACGTATCAACAGCGTAAATATTAGCATTCTTAATGATCATTTCCGGATTCAAATCACCCTTGCATGACAAAAAGACCAAAGTTACTATTGCAAAAAAACTTCCTGTGTATTTCATATGATTGACGATAAAAGTGTTTTGATCTAAAAATCCAATATCAAAATTAAGATTATATTTAAATTTTCATGTTTGAGCGAAAGCGAGCAAATTTAATTTTATACAAGGTGCGCCTTAGGCGCACAGTCGTAGCCGGCAGTTATGACGAAAAATATAACGCAGTATAAAATAAAATTTGCAGCTTGTAGCCAAATGATGAAATTTTAAACATGCTCTAAATATATATTCAAATTGTAAAATTGTATGGCTCAAATTCCTATACAAATATCCAAATTCATTTTATTCATCACCTAATCTATCACAAGCTGAAGGCATAAATCAGACACACTCATTTGAATATACATTTGAATCCACAATAAACAAAATAATTATTGGTATAAAAACAAAAACTCCGGAAAAACGAATTCCCGAAGCTTTTTGCCCGATATAATTTATGAAATATTATTAGTTTAAAACAGCTAATATTATTCAGTCGCTAATTACTTCCAATTATGCTTTTTTGGGAGCTTTTGGAGCAACTGCTTTCGCTACTTTTGCAGCTTTGGTCGCTACAGCTTTTTTTGGAGCTTTGGCAACAGCTACTTTTGGTGCAGCAGTTTTGGCAACAACCGTTTTGGCTGTTTTTGCAGTTTTGGTTGCAACTTCTTTTACAGCAACGGTTTTTACTTCTTTTGCTGGTGCTGCTTTAGTGGCTTTCGGCTTTTGAATGGCGTCCACGATCAATACACTGTTTTTAATACCAGCATAAGGTGCTGGGGCATAATTATCAGCTTGATGATCATTGTCCCAATTCTTTCCGTCCAAAAGGTATCTGAACTGATAAATCTTACCGGCAGGTACTTCTATATTCCCGCTAAATTCATCTTTCCCCTTTTTCATTTTTGGAGCAGACTTCGCATCCCAATTATTGAAATCTCCTAATATCTGTACAGATTTTGCACCTTGTGCAGCACTTACCGGGTATGAAAATGTAACTTTACATGTACCCTTAGTAAGTTGATAATTTTTAGTAATACTCATGATAAATGATTTTTGTTTCTTTATTAAAATTTATTAATATAAATATTGAATTCTCTTAATCTGACGCAAAATTACAACATTAAATGATTCTATTTATGGGACTAAATATATTTAACAAAAATTAACATATAAAATACACCTTTTAACAAAATTAAATTTGCTTTTGATGAATTATCCTTGTCTTAACTGAGATATTATATGTTTCTCAATGGTTTTTGCATAATATTTGTGTTCTTGATTTAGTACAGCTTGAGCAATATCATATGGATTCATTTGAGATGTAATCCCGATTTGCTTTTGAAACAAAATCCTACCTTCATCATATTTTTCATTGACTAAATGAATAGTCAACCCTGTCACAAGATCATTGTTTTCAGCCACAGCTTCATGTACCTTGATTCCATACATACCTTTACCTCCGTATTTTGGTAATAGAGATGGATGAATATTAAATATTTTATTTGGAAAATTCTTTACTAAAAAGACTGGCAACAACCATAAAAATCCAGCTAAGGCGATCCATTCCACTCCATAGTGTTTCATCAAGTCTAAAACAAAAACTGGATCTTTGAATTCTTCCTTACTGATAATTTTGAAAGCAATATTATTTTGTTTTGCAATGCTTTTCACTCCAGCTCTAGGATTGCCCGAGATGACTACAGAAACTAATATTTGTGGATGCCCGCAGAAATATTCAATAATTTTTTGAGCATTGCTACCACTTCCCGATGCAAAGATAGCTATATTGGTCACGATATTGAAATTTAGTCGTTAATCCAAAGCATTGTACTTTTCGGTCTTGGTAAAATCCATACCTACCATGATGGCTTTTACTTTGATCTTTTGACCTTTGTCACCCCCTTTGTATATCTCTACTATTTCATCTTTTTTGGCATCGCCAAATATTTGTACCAAATAAGTGTTGGGGTAATCTATATTGCCTTGGCCTACCAGAGTGAGTGCGCTGAGCATTACTGCTCTACTGCGATCTGGCTCTTCATACATCTTGTCGAGTCCAAGGCGATGATACTCATAAAAAGCTTGCCTAAATGGACGCATCCTTGGATTCAGTACATTTTCGATCATCCAGTATCTGGTACGCCTGCCACTTCCATCATTTTTCCAACCTTCATCCCTTGATATACCAGATGGTAAGGATGTAATGATTTCCATGGCTTTTAGAAAATGTGCTTCTCCTCCATTGGTAGAAAATGAGTCATAATCCATACCCAAAGTATAATATATATAGAAACTGATAATGGACGAAAGGTTGTCATAATAAGTGTTGGTCGTTTTTAGCAATGGCTGAAGTTCATTGAACGAAAAAGTAACATTTTTATCTATCACATTGATGATCGGCGAAGAATAAATAGAATTATACACAGGTCTTTCTGTTTGCCATACCAGTTCTGCTCTGAAATTGTTGGCAGAGTACTCCTCGGTTATCGTCAATTGGAAAGAGCCCCTGATTTTCTCATGGGTCAAATAATCATCCTCTGTCCATCTTGTAGTATTGATAAATTCAGAAATTTTTCTTTCCATATCCTTAAAAAAAGTAGGATCATTGGTCAGATTGTTGATAGATGATTGTGTGATCACACTCACCCTGAAGTTTAACTCCTGACCATAGATGGACGCTATACCACATATTAAAAGAAAAACTGTTATAATGATTCTATTCATGAATGAAGTAAAAATTATTTCTATAAAAGTCAATAATGTCTTTGGCAACTTCGGATTTTAGTTTTAAGTCGTACTTTTTATTTTGACCGCTCTTATCTATAATGGTCACTCTATTGGTATCATGCTGAAACCCTGCACCTGTATCGCCCAATGAATTAAGAACGATGATATCCATGTTTTTCTTGTGCAGTTTTTGTTTTGCGTGATTTATTTCGTCATTTGTCTCCAGAGCAAATCCAATAATCACCTGTTTTTCAGATTTTTTAGCTCCTAATGATGCCGCTATATCCGTCGTTTTGACAAGATCAAGCACTAGACTATTTTCTTTTTTCTTAATTTTTTGTGTTGCCACTTCAGCAGGTCTGTAATCGGCTACAGCTGCAGCCAAAATTATTAACTGTGCTGCTGTACTTACTTTATCGCAGGCATCATGCATTTCGGATGCCGACTGAACCATGATGATATTTGCTTTGGAATGATCTGTCAATGACGAAGATACAGGTCCACATATGGCAGTCACGTGAGCTCCTCGTTGGAGACATTCTGCTACCAGAGCAAACCCCATTTTGCCGCTACTTCGATTTCCTATAAATCTTACTGGGTCGATAGCTTCATATGTCGGGCCAACAGTGATCAAAACATTTAGCCCTTCTAAATCTTTGGTTTCCTCTGCAAAATTAGCAAGATGTGTTATGATGTCTTCAGGCTCTGCCATCCGTCCGTCTCCATACAAACCACTCGCCAAAAAACCATTTCCTACAGGAATAATTTTATTTTTATATGATCTGAGGAGCTCAATATTTCTAATGGTGGATGGGTGAGCCCACATGTCTAAATCCATTGCTGGAGCCACAAACACAGGACACTTGGCAGATAGGTAACATGCAGTAAGGAGATTGTCAGCCAATCCATTGGCCATTTTAGAGAGAGTAGTGGCAGTACATGGAGCTATGAGCATCATATCCGCCCAAATCCCCAATTCCACGTGATTGTTCCATGCATTTCCATCACTGATGTCTGTGAGTACTTCATGACCAGAGAGTGTAGCCAATGTCAAAGGAGTTATAAAATCAACCGATGATTTAGTCATCAAAACTTTGACTTCTGCTCCTGCTTTTACGAGCAACCTGCATAGTATCGCAGATTTGTACGCAGCAATACTCCCTGTGACGCCTAAAAGTAGCTTTTTACCATGGAGCTTGTCTGTCATTGATTATATTTATTCTTCTACTTGTGGTTTGGGCTCTTTGTATTCAAATGCCAAGTCTCCTTTGATGAACTCTTCGGTAGCTATCAACGCAGGATTGGGGAGTCGTTCGTAAAATTTACTGATTTCTATCTGCTCTTTATTTTCAAGAATCTCTTCGATGGTCTCTGAAGTACTTGCGAATTCGTCAAGTTTGCCATTCAACTCACTTTTGATCTCAGCTGAAATCTGCTCCGCTCTTCTCGAAATAACTACTATTGATTCGTAGATTGTAGCTGTTTTTGCAGAAATAGATTTGATGTCTCTGGCTTTGATGTTTGGGTCCAGACCTTGTACTTTTGATTTAATATCAGTTGTCATATTTTAATTTTTTAAGTTCTGCTAAAGTTTCTTTTTCTATACTTCTTGCATCTTTAGACATTTTAGACTTAGGATGTTTTTTTACGAAAGCATGGTAATGCTGGATGGTCTCATTAAATCTTTCTTCCTTCTTTTCATAAATGCTGTTGACGGCAAGTATGTAACTGGATCTGAGAATTAAAAATCGAACTTCCTCCAGTTTTTTTGATTCTGGAAAATCTTTGACAGTATTCTGAAACGATGTCATCGCTGCCTGATACTCCCCTATTTTATAATACAAATTTCCCTGCTCAAATGATTTCAACTCCAATTTTCTTCTCATCTCATCTATGAGACTATTGGCGACATTCGCACGTTCTGTATTGGGATAATGATTGATAAACTGTTCAAAACCTTGTATGGCTTGTTCAGTATAGGATTGATCCAATTTATAATTTGGTGACATTTTGTAATTGGAAAATGAAGCCATATATTCGGCTTCTTCTTTATTTACACTATTGCTAAAACTACTACTAAAGTTTTTAAAATATGTCGAAGCTAAAATATAATCCCCCTGGAAATAATGAGCATAGGCGTATTTGAAGAACAAATCGTCGGCCTCTTGCTTGCCTCGGTAGTACTGTATGATGATGTCATACAGTGCTATCGCTCGATCATACTCTTTCTGGTCATAGTATTTGTTGGCCGCAGCATATACTTTTTCTGGTTGATTGCTCGTCCTGAGTGCCTCAAATTCAGACTTGCATGAGGTCACAATAACTATAACTACTAGGAAAATAAGATGGTAAAACTTCATAAGGGCGCAAAATTATAAAAATTTAATGAAACCAATGTATATTATTCAATAAAATATATGAGCCCACAGTCAGGGTTTGGTGATCCATCTTCTATGGCACTACCATTTTTTAGCACTTGATATCTTGATAAAAATGAATATACGACCACAAAACGCATAAACATCGATGCTGTGATGTGTTTTTAGTTAATATTTTTATAAAATATCAAAAGTCTATTGTATATCTGAAGTTCTATCCTTACTTTTACATGGTAATTAGGATTGGTTATTTAATTTTTACATTAAAATTTAAAGTATGAAACATTTATTTTTATTATTTTCGTTTGTGTTTGTATGCAGTATGAGTGCCAATGCTCAAGCTTGCAATAAGTCTGCATCTGCAGGTAAAGCATGTTGTGCATCCAAGAGTACAGCTTCTGCTCAAACCCCTTCTACCACTGATACTAAAGTTGCCAGTGCTCTTATGGAAGCTGATGTAGCAGTTGCAGCTTCAAATGGTGCTATCATGAAGAGAACTTGTGAAATGTCTGGTTCAACATCTTATTTTGAAAAATCAGTTTGTGGTACTTCAGGTAAAGTAAGTTGGGAACAAGTAGAGTATGATTCAGATAAAAAATCTTTTACTAAGGTAGCTTCCGCTAGCATGGAGAAAGACGAAAACGGAGCTAAAGTAACTAAAAAGGCTTGTGCTGGTATGAGTGATACAAAAGCTTGCTGCAAGAAAGACGGTGCTAAAACAGAAAAGTAAGCACTAAGCTAAGTCTATTTAAATTACTGAGGTTTAGGTCATACTAAATTTAAAAATAAAGGTCTCTTGCTCAGCAGTAGGCCTTTTTTCTATTAAGGTAAAATAAATTCATGCAGTGGGGTATGAGTGGGGCGTTTCAAAACATCCTAGCTGATGCTTACGGAGGTGTTACTTGAATCTCTTAGTAAAGTGGAAGTAGAGTTGCCAGAGAGCAGTTTGGAATACAAGTTTTAAACTAGTGCCCTGTCCAGATAAAAAGTTAATCCCGATAGCTATCGGGAAATGGCCGTTATTTTTTTCAAAGATCAAGGCAAAAAACCTGCCTCGCCTACCAACGGTCAGGCAGTCGGAGACGTAGCAGTAGCTACGGCGAGTATTTTTAACGCAGAGATTTGGAAAAAGAACAACATTTCATTAAGTTCTTTATCTTGACAAAGCACTAATCTTTGATGTTTTCGAAGGATTAGAAGTAAGGAGCACCTATATGTAAATATTTGGCAATAAATGTAGCAACTGGGCAAGAAAAAAAATGGCAAATTTTGTTTTCTTTCTAATCATGATGGAGAACACTGAGCTTCACAATATTTAGGTAACATTTTAAACTATATGACCATTGCTGGTAGAGAAGTGTAGAACATTGTATAAAGGTGATTTGCTGGCAGCAAGTTTTTACTTGCTCGTTGGGATGATGTTGCTGCTTTTTGCAATTATCCTTCATTATTTTACTATTTCAATTGGTTTTCTATATTTGAGCATAGGTTTTTTTATGTTCTTTGTATATTGTATGACAAAGGGTTCGGTGATGTATAACATTGCAAAAGTCAAATACAATACATATGTCAACAAAGAACGAATGGAAAAGACAGACATCCAAACTGAAATAGAGAATACTAAGTTTAGAATTCGTAAAAAGAATATCAATCGACGGCGATATGTCTGGATGGTGGTGATATGCTGTGTTATTGCCTTCTTTGGTATTTTTAGCAGTTATAAATCCATCCTGATGGGTACGTCTATTCCTATTGCACTCATTGCAGCCATTGAGTTTTCTATAGGATTATTGACTGAGTTTAGGCTAAGAGAATTTTTAAGAGTTTTAACTAGAGGAGATCAGTGATAATATATTTTTTTCAAGCAAATAAAAACAAACTGAAAAAAACTGACCACATCATCCGAATAGAGATGATTTAGAGTATGGTTAAAAATTTTCTTAGTAGTAAATCAAGAGATTATGGTTCTGGCTATATACTACAACAAATTTAACGATACTTTTAATAGAATAACTGGCCCTGCAATCTTACAAGAACTTATCTTACTATAGTCAAGTCTTTTTTGATGATATGTCTCTGACCTGCAAAATCGGTCGCTTCAATGACCATAATATAAACACCGGATTCGACATTTTTTCCATGGTGTCTCCCATCCCATCCATTTTGATCTGATTCAAATTCAAAACTATTTTGACTGAATACCTTGTTGCCAAATCTATCGTAGATATAAATATTGCCAATAGTGGCTGGGATGGTATTTTTAAATATAATCAGTCGGTCGTTAACCCCATCACCATTGGGCGAAAAAATATTAGGAAAATACATCTTCAGTTCATTATCGATATTGATCTTGATACTTGATTTAGCTTTACAGCCGTTGTGTGTAGTTATTTCGACACTGACTATATCCGTCCATTCAGAGCTATAGTCCAAGGTAAAATCGTCTCCGAGTATATCACCTTTCGAATTGGTCCATTTGATAATTTCTATATCTGAGTCCGAATAATTTGAGTTAAATACCAAAGTGGTCACCTCGTGAAAAGGTATGGTAAATTCAGAATTTGTTGTAATGGTGAGCACTGGAGGGTCTGCAATAACAAAATCCAGCATATATCTGCACTCATATTTATCTCTTACTTCCAATGTATATTTGCCAGCTGATAAATCTTTCAACGGAGAAGCGTTGAGTTTGCTTCCCTCAAGGTAATAAGTATAAGGTTCGAATCCTCCAAAAGTATTGCTGATATAGAGTGTACCATTCTTCTGTCCATTGCATAGGACATCCTCTGTGGAGAATACAATATCCTGTGGCGTATTAGTTTCATTAACGATGTTAAGTGCTCCTGTCTTATTGCAGCCATTTGCCTTATTGAAGATATTTATGTGATATGTGCCTACGGAGCCAGCAGTAAGATTCTTGAATTTAGGATTTGAAAGCAAGCTTCCATCGGTGGTAGTCCAATGATATTCAAACTCATTGCCCAAAGACAATTCAGGTATGACATCAAGAGATTTGGTATTGCAATACCATTTAAATGTCGAATCAACAGCAAGGTCCGGATAAATAACATTATTTCTAATATCTATAGCATTATCACTCCAACACTTGCTGGTACTGGCCAAAACTTCCACTCTGTATATTCCTGAATCGGTGACTTCTAGCCATCTTTTGGATGGGTCACTACCATAAAACTCCAATGTAGGTGAGGTCTTCGACCATCTAATAGAATCAATGGCTATGTCTGTGGCCATGGTAAGCGTATCTTTTGGGTTGTAACAAGTCAGATCGTCCCCTTTCAATGATATAGTCGCTTTCTGAAAATTGAACGGTACTTGAAAGGATGTGTCCACCACACAACCATTGAGCCCGGTAGCCTTAAATAGATAAGGCTTTCCCAATGTTGCATTTATAGAATCTATTTGGATATTGAGAGTAGATATTATCTCACCTGAAGGCTTTGTCCATTCACTCGATGCCAACAAATCTGGAGTTGACAGATGGATAAATTGTGGGGTAGATCTAGTCGTAGTACACTTGATGACGGGTATATCTGCAACAATTGTTGGTTTTTTAAAATCAGCCGTCAAGCTAATGGCACTGTTGCTTGAACAAACACTACCTAAGATGGAGTACGTCACTCTCACATGGTAAGTTCCTGCATCCTTCGTAGGAAGTGTCGCATTTTGGCCTAAAGAACTTCCATTCGAACTGGTCCAGTTATAAGAAATAGTCCCATTATTATCATTGACATTGTGTGCCCCATTGAGTTGTATTTCTCTATGATTACAATTTAGTATGGTACGTTCAGCACTTATTGAACTACTCAATTGAAGTACTTTGACACTGAATCTATGGATGAGCGCACAATCCGAAGTGTCCGTAATTTCATAGTTACCATCAGTATTGAAACTTTTTCCCTGGTACATAAAACTATCTCCTGCACAAATATATTGGATACCTAAATTGTTCAGTTTGTTGGTACCTACGATAAATTGTCTTTTTTGAATTTTACACGGACTGGAATTGCAATAAATGGTGGTATCTCTAGTGATCCTTTGACCACAAAAATCAAAATAATTTCCTGGGCATATATAAGTCAATGGAAGATCTATGGTATCAGATGGGGTGATGGTGAATTTTTGGACGATTATATTGCACGGATCAGTATCGCAAATCACCGTAGTATCAGTAGTGATCTCCTTACCGCAAAATGTCCTGACCTCACCTGCACAAAAAGTTTGGACGGGGTTAATAGTTGTATCACTCTTTACTTCAAATTTCTGAATGAATACGTTGCAAATATCGGTCGAACATGTCACTGTCGAATCTGAAGAAATATTGTATCCGCAAAATGGAATGATTTGACCAGGACATAAATACTGAATAGGAGAATGTATCGTGTCTGGCGTCAACACTACTACTTCCCACGTAGCGATGCTCCCACAAGCTGCATTGGCACAACTGCCACCATAAAACGGGTGGAAATAGTTATCCACCGAAATGGTATATTTGCCAGGAGTTGTAAAAACTATATCCACAGTTTTGCCTACACTATCCTTATTAGTAAAGTATCTTCCTATCGTGGGAGATATCTGCCAAACATAACAAACACTATCTAATGGGTTAATATTGGATGGTGCTGCGCACGAAGTGTTGGTTGCCACCGTACATTGAGGAGGCGTCAAGTTGTAGGTGATATCTTCCCCATATTGACTACAAGTAATGCTATTTAGTCCGGAAATATATCCAGCAGCCAATTTTGTTGGATCAGGTACAGGCACAGGCGAAGTATCAATACCTTCTATGACTTCTACTTCAAACTCACAAACGGAACTAGCATAACCATCAAGCACAAAAAACACAAGCTCGCCTGGTCTGAATCCGTCGTATTTTAGATCTAATACGCCAGAGGGGTTACCAAATTGCTCATCACATGCTACGGACGAAGATTTTCGACACCCCGAATACAATCCACTTTGAATTCCTGTTTCGGCTATATTGCCAAGTGGATGCACACATCTAAAATACCTAATTTTAATATGAACAGTAGGAGAACAAGCAGTAAACGAAAACCAGGTGGTATTGTTAAACTGCCCCTGACCATTACACACACCATCTTTGGGTAGGTTATTTCCGAGCCAAATGGTGTCAGTAGAATTTATCACTCTCAATTTACCCTTAAAGCCATCGAGCTGGTCTCCACATATGTAGAGCGCTGTATTACATCTCTCGCCTATAGGTCCTTCCGAAAAATTACATTGACTGAGCAGATACCCCGAACTCAGTAAAAAGTAGGAGGATATGATAAATACTCTTAGGATGACTCGGCAATCAGGGATCATTAAATCCTTTTTATGTTATATAATAAGTATTTAATTTAATAAATATATGTAAATCAAAAACTTAAATATATATAATTAAAATTATATAAATACAGAATTAAAAACAGCATAAAGATAGCTATTTCTTCTAAATACTGTAAAAAATATGCTTTAAATATTTTATATGAAGTAAATTTATATCCAAAACTATTGACGTGTAAATGTGTTAGAACTCAAATTCAAAATACATGAAAGCCAAAAAAACTTTAGTCATCGGTGCTTCTGAAAATACATCCAGATATTCCAATATGGCCATACGATTGTTAGCTCAACATGGGCATGAAGTAAAAGCCATTGGCAATAAAGCCGGTGATGTAGATGGTATTGAGATTTATAAAGGTAAAAAAACATTTGACGACATTGATACTGTGACTTTGTATATCAACCCCAAAATTCAACAAGAATATTATGATTACGTACTCTCTTTGCACCCCAAAAGGATCATTTTTAATCCTGGCACCGAAAATGATGATTTTTCAAAAACTGCAATATCCAAAGGCATCGAAGTAGAAAATGCATGTACATTAGTACTTTTAAGACTTGGTCAGTATTAGATTTTAAAGTCACAATTTTGATTTCACACCAAAATAATGCAAATCTAAGGATGTCAAATATTTGATATTCACCACTCTAAGTGATTCTTTGTGCTTTTGTGGTAAATAAAAGCATTTGGGTGCGCACTCCATCTAAATCCTCACTGTGTCCAGAACACTTGGAAAATGGGGTAAAAATTACTATCCCTTCCGCTTAGTCTTGAACATTTCGACCAGTTCTTTTTCGGATTTGAATCCCAAATCAAGAAAAGTAGCAGTTACAAACTTTTTGATATCCTGGTAATCTCTACCTCTTTTGTCCGTATATACTTCAAACAATCGGTTGATATAGTCCATGCTGATATCTTTGATATTCTGATTGAATTTTTGGTTGAAAAAAGTATTGATATATGACACGAATACTTTATTGATTTCAAAATATTCATGATAACTATCAGTATCGAGATTGCTTAGGAAGCTGTCACAATATCCAAAAATCCCGTCTCTCAAACACTCGTTTTCTATGCTTAGCCCCTTGTGTTGGTCATAATAGATCTTTACAGCTGTGATGGTATCCGGATGCACATACCCTTTTGTGTGCACCACATCCATGAGGTTGTAATATTCTGTGATTCCGTCTTTTATCTTTTTATTGATTATTTTCGACATGCGTTTGTCAGCATCTGGTGTGATCTCTACTTCACTTCTATACTGAGACAACAATCTGTTGAAAAATTTAGTATTAAAATTTTCATCTTTTCTCAATTTATCCAAAATGTCAGATATGGTCTTTCTTGATGATTCACCAACATCATAAAACATACCTGCAATCATCATCACCTCCAGAAAATCTGGATCAGAATGCAATGTTTCATTGGAGATCAATTGATCAATTTGTGGTAAAATGGATTCATTATTGAATTTCCAGTTGGCTCTGTACTCTAAAAATTTTATCAATGATGATCCAAATACTTTCAATTCTGAAATATTTTTTGGGAAATCAGCTGTCAAATAATTCTGATTGACAAACTGGCTACTATAAATGTCATATAAGGCAATACGGTGCTGTAAATCCCGGTATTTGTCCAGTTTTTGAGCATTTAAGAAAGATTTTACTTTCTTGTTGGTCAAATGTTCCAATAAATTAGTTAACCAAATATCACTACTGAGTGCAAATCCTACCTGTACAGTCTGCCCTATACGCATCTTGATAAAATCAAAATTGGCAGACTCGCAGATTGTATTGAGGATATTCTTAAAATGATCCTGAGGTCTTTTGTATTTGTAATTATCATCAATCTCCCCTCTCAAGACGGCATACCCTAAGATACGTGGCAAAAATAAGCCTTCAAATCCCACGTCCAGAAGTTCTGTTTCCAAAGAGATCAGTTGTAACGGATTCTTATCTGCCACCAATTTATAGAGTTCAAAAATATGGGGTTCGAAAGCGTCAATGATTTGCTTGTACAATTCTTCAGTTTCGTTTTCTAAATATTGTGCTAACAATTCTGAATCCTGAAGTGCTGATTTTAGTTGATCTAAATGACTTTTATAATTGGGCGATAATGGTTGCATGTATTTTAAGTTTTTCTTTTATGATTAAAAAAAAATTATGGAAGATATAAATTGTCAAAAGAAATATTGCAAATTATAAGAATATTTA
>JBATLS010000423.1:0-3212 GCA_049289435.1 Saprospiraceae bacterium
TCTGTCACAGCATAGCCAAGCATTGTTGAGTCCAAGGCATTTAGAGCGACGACCACTGCTCCTATGAGCTCGTTTTTGTCAGAATCTTGTACCTTTCCTTTCAGAGAGTATTTTTGCGAAAAACCCGACTGGGAGATAAATACAATACAAGCTACAAGAAAGAACTTATTCATTGGTATGTTTTGAAGTAGATTAGATGATGTTTTGACTATTGATATTTAAATTATGCTCAATACAAAGGAAATTACTGTCTGATGACTCTGACTTCACCTCCTCGATTGCCCCAAAGCTCCCTTTGTTCTTTCATTTTTGCTTCTCGCATTTTTTCGAAGTCTTTCCTATTCATTTTGTCGCCTTTTGTTGGGGCTTTGATAGGTCCTGCTTCTGTTTTTATTTCTGTAGCTAAGATGTGCAGTTGAGCACTTTGTACTTCGAGGATGATGCCAGGCAAATCACCGTAGGTATCGGGGCCAAATTTGATTGGGATTTGTGGTGTAAAAAATACCACCAAGTTACGGGTGCTATCTATAAATGTAGCTTTCATACATAAGTAGCCAAGGATATTTTTTTGCTCACCAGCACTCACTTTCCACTTTAGGGCATTCAGTGAGTCCGTGATCAGGAAATCTTTACCAAATACGTTGGTCTGCTCGAGTGCTATTTCCTTTTCTAAATTCTTATATACTGTCTTCATGGGTCGGTTACGCATCCTTCTGAACATACGGGGCGTGTTGTCATTGGGATTTTCATCTTCTTTGATATCGGGATCTTTTTCGTACAGGGATTCATTACTGTTGAAAGTGAGGCGCACAAAAGACTCCACTGATTTCGGCATATCAGCCGGCATGTTTTCAAATTCTAAATAGTTGGTTTGTTTGTATTTTATGACACCCTGTTTGACTTGACCATTTACAAAATTGACGACCAGCATGGAGATACCAAAAAGTAAGATTTTAATACGCATTGGATGTTTTATTTGACTAAAAAAATGATAAATAAATAGTGGTAATTCGAATTTGCCCACAAAGCTACCTCTATTAAATACAAGGAAGGATATATCCTAAAAACATTTAATAAAATATTAACTTATTGGATTATTTCTCTTTTGAAAGATCATTGGACAATTTATATAGACAATGGTTTAATTTAGAGTATGTTTAAAATTCCATCATTTGTCTGCAAGCGGCAAATTTCATTTTATACTGCGTTATATTTTTCGTTGTAACTACCAGTTACGACTGCAAAATATACCTTGGCTAAAATTAAATTTGCTCGCTTTCGCTCAAACATCAAAATTTAAACATATTCTTAGTCGTACATATATTTTCAAACATTTTTGCCAACATCAAATTTATACCGGGATTTATGAGCATTTTAATATCTTTGTACGATTAATCTTCTGAATATTGAAAACCATCATCATCATAAGACATGCTAAATCCGCATGGAA
Source organism: Saprospiraceae bacterium (assembly GCA_049289435.1). Taxonomy (GTDB): domain Bacteria; phylum Bacteroidota; class Bacteroidia; order Chitinophagales; family Saprospiraceae; genus OLB9. The sequence continues at coordinate 1,451 of JBATLS010000423.1, forward strand.
TGATATCCGAATTTCTGATTTTGATCGCACACTAGACGCACGTGGGTGGAGAGATGCTCCTCTTATGGCCTTGAGACTGAAAGACGCAGGTCATTACCCACAGATGATCATCAGTAGTAGTGCTGTCAGAGCTAAAACCACTGCACAATTTTTTGCGGATGCATATGGGTTAGAGGTGCATGAAACCAAAGATCTTTATCATGGTGATCCTCAGGATTATCTGGACAAAATCAATGTCCTGGACGAAAATATCAAATGCATAGCATTGTTTGGCCACAATCCCGGGATCACCTATCTGGCCAATGAGATACAAATGGGTTGCACCGACAATATACCCACCTGTGGCATCATAGTCGCCACCATGCCTGACCTACCCTGGTCTAAAGCTGATTGGAGTCAAATGAATCTTGAGACACTGATGTTTCCCAAATATTATACGCATGATTAGGACGATTAGATTTTTAATGGTTTTATATGTAGTAATATTGATGGGCTGTTTTGATCTATCAAAAAATGATCCTAAACTGGAGTTGACCAACGAAGAGATCGTACATGCTATGGTAGAAATGTACTCCATCAATGCTGCCATTCAAATAAATGATGAGACATTTAAAGATAGTACCAATCAAGTATATATAGCCCAATTGGAGAAAATCACCGGTAAAAAAATTGCCACCATACGATCTGATTTTGAAAAATTGTCGCAAATGCCGGATTCGCTTCTTGTCCTACAAAACATAGCCATGGACACACTTAGAATGCTCCAGGATAGAATAAACACAAAGTCACAATATAACTTTTCTGATAGTTTGCAATAAATATTTAACATTAAGTTAATATACTAATAATATATCTCCTTAGAATCGACAGTACTTTTGTATCAAACAAAACAATGTGATCATGTCTGCTAAACTAAAAATATTAATTGTAGATGATGAGGATGATATACTTGAGATACTCAGGTATAATATGGAGAAAGAAGGATATGAAGTAGAGACGGCAAGTGATGGTCATTCAGCCATAGCAGTAGCAGAGAAGTTTGAGCCCAATCTAATCATCCTGGACATTATGATGCCAGGTATGGACGGGATAGAAGTATGTCAGCGATTAAGGTCAAATCCAAAGTTTGAAAAAACACTGATCGCATTTCTTACAGCTAGAAGTGAAGCTTTTACCCAAATTACAGCATTGGATGGGGGAGGGGATGATTTTATCAACAAACCTATCAAACCCAATGTATTAAAATCCAGAATCAATGCTCTTTTAAGAAGGCAACAATTAGTCATTCAGGAAGCTGAAGAAAAAGTAGCAGTATTTGGCGATTTGGAAATAGATTTCGATCAGTTTATGGTCAAGGTAAGCGGTAAAGATACGGGTCTGGCAAAAAAGGAATTTGAGTTATTGACCTTGCTCGCTTCCAAGCCTGGTAAAGTATTCAAACGAAATGAAATACTCTCAAAAATATGGGGTAGTGACGTGATCGTGGGCGATAGGACGATCGATGTTCACGTAAGGAAATTGAGAGAAAAAATAGGGGACAGTTATATTCAGACCATGAAGGGGGTAGGGTACAAATTTGATTTTTGACGATATTGAAAAAAAATATAAACATCAGGCAAATCACCATTTTGATCACCGTTTTGGTGACATTGGTCAATCTGATTTCTATGGCTTTGGGAGTGTATTATCTCCAATTGCCCAGTCTCGTTTTTCTCATTGCGGTCGTTTTGGTGGTCAATTTTATAATTGTCAGGTTTTATCT
>JBATLS010000424.1:0-1819 GCA_049289435.1 Saprospiraceae bacterium
CTTTGGGAGCCACATAGCTTTGCGCCTTATGGGGGCTATCCAGCACTGTATCATACAACTCTCTAATATAACTCAACAACAGGTCACGCTCCAAATGCGAGAATACACCATCTGAATTGCCACTATCGGAGAGTGCTTCAATTTTATTAAGTAGTTTATTAAAGTTTTGAGTATCCATATTTTGGTTTTTTGAAATTTGTGATGGCTAAATTTTAAATGACATATATAACAATATGGCCATTTTGATCATATTAACATCAAAAGTAGTAAAATTATTTTCCATATTTTGTTACTCTTACTACGAGACTGCAATTTTTGGACTGTTTGTAACAAATTTCAAAATTAGGCTATTTTAAATCACTAAAAATGTGTCATTTAAAGCATATATTTTTTTCTTTGTGAAAAATTAGGGCAAATGTTTTTAGAGCCGAGTTTCAGGGGTCAACGCAGTGGGTGGATAGAAGTAGTATGTGGATCTATGTTTTCTGGCAAAACCGAAGAGTTGATCAGGCGACTCAAAAGGGCTAAAATAGCCAATCAAAAAGTACAGATATTCAAGCCATCCGGAGACACTCGTTATCATGATATCAAAGTAGTGTCCCATGATGAAAATACCATCGACTCCATCCCTGTAAAATCAAGCATTGAGATCCTAGAATACATCACGGACGTCAATGTGATAGGTATAGACGAAGCACAGTTTTTTGACGATAGATTGCCCGACGTCTGCCAAAAACTGGCCATCAAGGGCGCTAGGGTGATCGTAGCTGGGTTGGATATGGATTTTAAGGGACGCCCATTTGGTCCCATACCTAATTTGCTGGCCGTCGCCGAATACATCACAAAAGTTCATGCGATCTGCCCGCACTGTGGCAATCTGGCCACACACTCGTACCGACTTACAGACGATCAGGATACAGTAGTACTCGGCGAAAAAGACAAGTACGAGCCCCGGTGCAGACTATGCTATGAGATGGGCAATATCCTCAATCTAAAGCTATGACCGGGTCGGGATATTTTTGAATATAGAGTATGCTGGAGAACTACTTACTCATCCTAATGCCCTTGGAGTCCCCTCTTTTTTTTTCAATTAGAAGTATGCGCTTATTTAAGTTCAGGCAATGATGCTTGCTAATATCGGATCGAAACAAGTTTCGACCAGCGCATCTGATTGATTGTTTATCTTATAGTCTCGCTAAGATACCGATGGTCGAAGTTTGTTCCCGATAGCTATCCTTTAGATTTGCATTTCAAATACATTAGGAATCAGTCTATCGCCTGACCGGTTTGTAATTCTTATACCACGAAAGCCATACGACGATCATAAGCTGTATGGCTTTTGTTGGTTTAGAGAGCAGCGATATTTTTAAACACTACATCTACAGATTTTATGAAGCCATCGAGCACCCTGATAGTCGAATACTCAGTCTGCTTCGAGCCTGCCCGTAAAGGCGGGTCTGACAAGTGTAACTGCGAAGCGATTTATACAAATTTTGGTAAGTTGTTAATGTTTGCACGGGACAACATGACGGATATGTAGTTCACCAATGCCAACATATCCACGCAAAAATTTCATCTGAACTATTTTAAAAATGTTATTTTTGAACCACAAAAATAAAACATACCATGCTAATTGCCAATCCAATATACGATGTCGTATTTAAGTACATGATGGAAGATGCTCGGGTAGCAAAGATATTTCTCTCAGCCATCATGGCCAAAGAATTGGTCGATATCCAGTTTTTACCACAAGAATTGATAGGTGACAAAACCTCAAACGACGAGACATTATCATTAAACCTGACCATATATAGACTAG
>JBATLS010000425.1:0-8341 GCA_049289435.1 Saprospiraceae bacterium
CCGAACTAATTTAATGGACTTTTCGGCATTTTCGATGGCTAATTTTTGATCAAATTGCGTATAGGTTGCTGAAATTTTTATCAACAAATCCACTTGTTTCGAGACGTCTTTCTCTTTGCTGAGTGTCAATTCCAATGCATCAATTTTTTCCTTTTGTTTCTGGTTTTGTGCAGACATGTCCATACTCCAAATGAGCACTATAGTCACTAATAAACATCTGATGACCTTGAAAAAATAATCCATAAGATATGATTGTTTTTTTGATTTTTAATCGAAAAGAAGAACAAGCAAATCTAAATAAAACACAGCACATTAAAACACAAATCTTTTAGATATTAATAACTATATCACGTCAAGTTTTATAGGATTACTTTTACAGCTTTAATTAGTAACCTAATGGACGCCATTAAAATAATATGCTATCAATTACCTAAGTCAGAATTATGCTTTCTAGATGCATATGACTTTGGAAGTTTAAATATACATCTGATTGGAATTTATGATGAAGTACCAGAATTTGTCGCAACTATCTCAACAACTTCTCCAAATATCATTTTACTAAATTCATTGACATCTACCGTTGATTTGTATTTTTTAATAAATGAATTAAAAATAGTTGCTCCAAATGCTATAAAAATACTTTGGTCAACAATTTATTCAAAATTTATTCTCAATGAAGTTTTAGGATTAGGAATTCATAAAGTGATACATAAAAGCATTAAAAGTGAATTGCTTATTAAAGAAATATTGCTATTAATGAATGATTAATTTGGTACAATCATTGTAAACGCAAATAAAGCTTAATTACTTGATAATAAGAATTTTATAACACATTCAACAATCCTAATTGAGTCAGTTTCACAATAAGCTCTGTACTATTGGCACATTCAAATTTTTCCAAAAGTGTATTTTTCTGATTATTGATGGTATTAACGGCCGTATTGGTCAATGAAGCGATTTCCTTGGCAGCCAATCCTTTGACCAAAAATCGAGCTATTTCTTTTTCTTTCGGACTTAAGCGATATGATTTTGGCTCTGGAATTTTATTGGTTTTTCGGAAAGAATATTGTTTTATACAATCAAAAATCACCTCAGGATGTTGCGTTTTGTGAATACTGGCAATGACCCCATATTTTTGCAATTCGTCCAGTACTATATCAGAGGTGACACTACTGTAAGTGATGACCTTGGTTTTGGGATATTTTGTGGATATGATCTCAAATAGATGCAGTCCCATTTCTTGCTCTGTGATGATATCAGCGATTAGAAAATCTATTTCGTTGTCTTGCATACACACCAGGAGATCATCGGAGTCACTATATGATCCCAGTATTTTTATTTGGTTTATCTTTCCAAAATATAGATTAAGTGCTTCGACTATGATCGGGTGGTCATCAAAAAGTGCAATTTTATATTCCATGTATAGTTATTTAATTTTAAGCGAAAGTATCATATTAACTTGCATAGTGCGCCGTCTGGGTAAAGAAATTTATTTGCTACTTCATAAGTATATGCTCACAATTCATAAAAAACAACACTAATATTTATTTTAAATGTTAGTGACTTGCGATGGGAGTAAATATATGTTTTTGAAACACTTCCTGATCATTGGACAAGATATTAGATTATTCTCTACAAAAAAGCTGCACCAAATACTCCTGCTGAATCACCTAATTTAGGTTTGAAAAATTGGGTGTCCAATCTGTGATTGAATACAAACTTCTTCACCTCTTCGACGCCTTTATCATACAATTCGTCAATATTGCCTACTCCACCACCTATAACTACGGCGTCTGGATCTATGATATTGATAACCACAGAGATTGCCTTACCAAAAAAGTGAAAAAGACGCTCCATCGTTTGAGTCGCCATCGGATCACTCCCATCTCTATAGGCCGAGGCGATATCTTTCAGCTTCAGAGATATACCGCTGATTTCTCTATAATACCTTTCCAAAGCAGGCCCGGCTATGATGGTCTCCACGCAGCCGACCTTACCACAATAACACTTTCCACCTGACTCGTCCAAAAAGTTGTGCCCCCACTCTCCTCCGATACCTTGTCTTCCACCCAATACTTTACCATCCACCACCAGTCCACCTCCTACTCCTGTACCCATGATGACCCCAAAAACAACCTTTGCATCTGGCATACGGTCTGGGATGATGCCCATATTGGCTTCTGCTACGGCAAAACAATTGGCATCATTACTCATATGAAATAGGATGCCTGTGGCATTTTCCAGATCCGCCTTTAGATTTTTGCCATTCAAAGATGTACTATTACAATTTTTCATAATTCCTAATATGGGATCCAATGTACCGGGAGTTCCCATACCGATCACAGTAGGCGTAATCCCGCTTTCTTGTTTCATACTGTCTATCAGCTTCTTTACCTGACCTACGACGTGATCATACCCCAAGTCTCCTTCTGTAGGTAGTCTCAACCTACAAATAGTTTCATTGTTGGCTTTTGACAAAATGATGCCCTCTATTTTGGTACCCCCTAAATCGATTCCCCATATTTCATTCATGAACCCTGATTTTGTACGCAATTTATGGTTTTACTTATAATTGCAATAATAAAAATATAGTTTTTGGCGCTTAATTTTGGTTTTAATGCAAATATAGTCCTTACTTTGTGGCCTAGAAAGAAGGTGGCTTGGATAGTGTGCCTACATTCAAATTTTCAATGAATCATAATAAATATACTCCCATGAAGGAAATCATCAGAGAAATTATACCCAACTCAGGCATAGGAAGCATTAAATTCGGAATGACGAGAGAAGAAGTCAAACATATCATCGGTAAACCTGACGAAATAGAAAATCTGCCTGGATTCGAAGAAGAAGTCAATGATGAACTGGAATCCTGGCATTATGATGAGCACGAATTTTCTCTTGTTTTTGATGCCGATTACGACTGGAAATTGGTATCTGTGGCGGTGAGTGACCCATTCTTTATTTTCTTTGGGAAGCATCCCATAGGCATGTCCAAAAATGAACTTATGGAGCTTCTCGATACAGCTGGGGTCACCATCTCCAATGTAGAAGATGTCTCCGATGATGAAAATCCGGACCTCGAGCTGCTCGAATCAGATGATGCAGGGATGATGATCTGGATGTCAGATGACGAAGTCATAGAAATACAAATACTTCCTGATGTGGAAGAAGATGGCGAAACCTTGGTCTGGCCTGAATGATTTTGGTTGAAATGATAATATGCGGACTTAGAGTATGTGAATGATATATACTTTCTGATTTCATTATAGATTTTTAGGTAGTACTTAAATATTTATTTCACATTAGCAGAAAGTGATACCAAACGCTTCAACTATTTTGGCTAAAGCCTAATAGTTGCATTTATTTTCCACCAGCAATTTATTGATTTTGTTCTGCTTGATATTTTTCGAAAGACGCTTGGCATTCTGGACTTACATCAGATCCGCCAACTCAAACCATTGACTTTCTTTCTCTCCAAGTTGAAGCTGGATTTGGTCAAGTTCTTTGGAAAGTTCCAGTATTTTCTCAGGACTTAAGGTGAGATCATTGAACATTGCTGTGACCTGAGCTTTTTTCTCTTCCAGTCGTTTGATATCTTTTTCGAGCCGTGCGAACTCTTTGCGCTGCTCATAGGATGCTTTGCTTTTTGATTCGTCCACTTCGGGTTCTGATGTAGATACAACTTTCTCTTCCTTGGGTTTTTCTCTGTCTTCCTGCTTCTTTTGGTCTCTGTATTCCGAATAGCTGCCGTTATAGTCTTTTATTTTCCCTTCTCCTTCGAGTATAAAGAGATGTTCGACCAGCTTATCCATGAAATACCGGTCATGGGTCACGATAATCAGGCACCCGGGAAAATCCAGTAAATATTCTTCCAATACATTTAGGGTAATGATATCCAGGTCATTGGTGGGCTCATCCAGTATTAGAAAATTTGGATTTTTCATCAGAATAGTGAGTAAGTAAAGTCTTCTTTTCTCACCACCGCTCAATTGTGATACATACACTCTCTGCTGCGGACGTGGAAACAAAAATCTTTCCAGAAGTGACTCCGCCGAAAGCTTTAGACCCTTTTCCAATGGAATGTACTCTGCAATATCTCTGATGACATCAATGACCATTTTGTCTTCCGTCTCTACTAGTCCATCTTGAGTATAGTATCCAAAAACTATGGTATCTCCGACGACAATCTTTCCTCCATCGGGCTCCAACTGTTGAGTAAGTATCTTCAATATGGTAGATTTGCCAGTACCATTCTGACCAACGAGCCCTATACGCTCCCCTTTTTTAAACTTATACGAAAATCCATCCAGAATGGTTTTATCATCAAATCGTTTTACCACAGAATGAGCCTCCAATATCTTGGATCCCAATCTGGAAGCAGCGATATTGATTTTCATCTCATCATTGGCCAGTCTGGTTTGGGCTTTCTCCTTGATCTCATAAAAATCATCTACTCTTGACTTGGCTTTCGTACCTCGTGCCTGAGGTTGCCTTCGCATCCATTCCAGTTCTTTGGAAAAAAGCTTTTTGGTTTTTTCAAGATTAGCGGCATCATTGAGAATCCTTGCTTCTCTTTTTTCCAAATATTGCGAGTAATTACCTCTGTAGATATATGTCTGAGCATTGTCCAATTCGATGATTTCATTGCATATGCGCTCGAGGAAATATCGGTCATGCGTCACCATAAATACGGTGAGGTTGGGTTGCTGGAGATATGCTTCCAGCCACTCTATCATTTCTATATCCAGATGATTGGTAGGTTCGTCCAGTATCAAAAAATCGGGCTCGTCGATCAGTATCTTTGCCAGCGCAAGTCTTTTTTGTTGACCGCCTGACATCTCACCAATTTTTTTATTAAGGTCTGTAAGTTGGAGTTTACTTAATATCTCATGGATACGTGCCTCGATGTCCCAGGCTTTGAGGTCTTCAAGCCTAATCATACACCGCTGCAAAAGTTTATCATCACCTTCTTGCAATGCTTTCTCATAGTCTCTGACAGCAATGATGGCCTCATTGTCTGTATCAAAAATCGCCTCTATGACCGTAGCCTTAGGATCAAAAATAGGATCTTGTTTGAGGATAGCGGTTCTGATCTCTTTTGAGATGATAATACTGGCATTTTCTCCATCCGAGCCTTCCTCCCCGCCGATGATCTTGAGCAGTGTGGTCTTACCGCTTCCATTTTTCGCTACGAGAGCAATCTTGTCACCTTTGCTGATGGATAGATTGACATTGGTAAAGAGCACTTTATCACCAAATGAGCGACTTACATTTTCGAGTGCCAGGTATTGCATATAAAAGAATCAATCATTTTGTGATCAAGCTGCGAAATTAGGAATTAATTTTGGCAGTACCTTACTTTCGGGTAGTGTCATTATAATAAAGTCGCTTCTTCATCAGATTTTTGAATATTTTAATTAAAGTATGTGACATTAATTATAATCTTATTTATCTTGCATTGCCACAATAATCAACATATGAATTCTAATTATTCTCCGGGCATCATCAGTATGCTACCATTGTTTTATGTAGGTTGGAGAGACAGCATCCTTAGCCCTTCAGAAATGAAAATGATCCATCAGCGAGTGGAGTCGATGCCCCATCTCACACCTGAGGATAAGGCATATCTCATCAAACATACCAACCCTGCTAAACCTCCGGCTCCTAAGATCTATAAAGATTGGCTGCAAGCTATAAAAAGTGGTGCCAGTGATATCAGTAGTGATATGAAAAGCAACCTGTCCCAGTTGGGTGCTGAAATGGCCCATATCAATATGCCCAATGCATCTGATGATGATATCAAACTACTCATATCATCATTGAGAGAGATAGAAATAGCTCTTGGAATAGATGATAGTGATATCCAAAATCGCCTTTTCAGACAGATAGGGGTAAACATGAAGTCTCAAGAAAGTACTGAGACAAATCTCGACCCAATACAACTCTATTCACTGACGAACCATTTTAAATTGGAATCAAAAGCCAAAGTACGTCAACTTCTTCTAGACCCACTTTTCAATATAGATGAAGACTTTGCTGATAAAAATGATATAAGGGACATTACTTTACAAAGATTGAAAGCACTTGCTGATCAGGGCATGGGTTCATTGTCCTACCCAAAAGAGAATGAGGGTGATGGTGATGTAGGCGCATACATGGCGGCATTTGAAACATTAGCATACCATGACTTGAGTCTAAGCGTAAAATTTGGAGTCCAATTTGGTTTATTTGGTGGATCTATACTCAATCTGGGCACTCGCTATCATCATGATCAATATTTACAAAAGACGGGCACAGGGGCATTTCTGGGATGTTTTGCTATGACCGAAACAGGGCATGGTAGCAATGTCAAGGATCTGGAGACAACGCTTATCTATGAACATGAAACAGCCAGTATCATTGTGCACTCACCTACCAAAACATCAGGCAAAGAGTATATTGGAAATGCTCTGCACGCTCATTTTGCAGTGGTGTTTGGGCAGTTGATAGTGGGTGGGGTTTCTCATGGCATTCATTCTATTATTGTTCCTATGAGAGATACATCAGGCGTGTTGTATCGTGGTGTGAAAGTCATGGATTGCGGATACAAAATAGGCCTCAATGGCGTGGACAATGGTCGTATATGGTTTGATAAGATTAGAGTGCCAGTCCGGAATCTGTTAAACCGTTTTGGAGATATCGATGCCCAAGGCCAATATGTCAGCCCCATAGAAAGTGACAATAAACGATTTTTCACTATGTTGGGCACACTCGTTGGTGGTCGGATATGTGTCGGCTTGGGTGCTTTGAGTGCCAGCAAAACAGCACTAACCATTGCCTTGAGATATGCGCTTAGCAGGAGACAATTTGCCCCCGGAGATGGTATGGCAGAGAGCCTTATCATGGATTATCCGACTCACCAGCATAGATTAGTACCATTGCTGATCAAAACTTTTGTAATACACAATGCACTATCGGTTTTGGCTGCAGAATTTGTGGCAGATCCCGACGAAAAAGCCATTAGAAAAATAGAAACCAAAGCGGCTGGACTCAAGGCACTGGCTACCTGGCATAGTAGTGACACCATACAAACATGCCGGGAGGCTTGCGGCGGGAAAGGCTATTTGAGCGAAAATGGACTGGGAAGGTTGAAGGCAGATTCAGATATTTTTACCACCTTCGAAGGAGACAATACCGTATTGATGCAACTGGTGGCAAAAGGGCTTCTTACGGAGTTTAATCAAAGCTTTCATGAAGAAGGATTTAAGGCCGTATTGCGGTATCTGGGTGGAAAGATTCAATTTAGATTGTCAGAATACAACCCACTTTTTACGAGAAATACCTCAATACAGCATATCAGCAGTGACGAATTTCAATCAGATGCACTCAAATATCGTGAAAAAAAGACCCTAATAGCTCTCGCAGACAGAATGAAATCTTACTTAGATAAACGTATGGAGCCTAATGAGGCATTCCTCAAATGTCAGATACATATGATAGATGCAGGTCGTGCATATATAGAGCGCACTGCATATCGGATGATGCAAAGGCAGTATGACAAATTAAAACCATCCCCTGAAAAGGAAGTCCTGATGCGCATCAAACAAGCATATGCCCTTACCATCATCATGGAAAATAGAAATTGGTATCTCGAAAATGACTATGTGGAAGGCAGTAAGACCAAGGCTCTTAGGCGAGTGTATGATAAAGCGATTAAATCATTTCGGTACGAATTGCCCGTCCTTATAGATGCTTTGGGGGTCAATGAAAGGCAGTTTTATATCAAACCGTGAGGCTTATTTTTTTCTTTAATTTAAATGCACAACGAAATATTCCCTGTATTCAAGGAAAACATGTTTTTCTTGAGAGTATAAAAAACACCGCTATTTCAAATAAGCACTGACTTTCTTTTGGATGGACTTTTTTACAAAAGTCCATGTCTGACCTTTGAGGCTTACGGGGTTTTCGCTCTCATCTGCGTCATCAAAGTAGGTAATGGCTTGTGGTACGGTGATATATAGATTTTGGGTACTATATTTTTCTTTATGAAAATCAATAAAATCTTTGACCGTAAAATGCTCTAACAATTCGGCAACATCCCAAAAATCCTTCTTCTTGCCTCTACCCAAAATGGCTTGAACTTTCATAGCTACGATTTCCTCAGCCGAATACATCCTTATACCTTCTATCTCTACAGTTGGTCTGATCAGTGGGTGTGGAAAGCGCACTATGTCCACTTTTACCTCGCCGATATAACAAAAGATACCAAAAAATGCTGGCTTATTTTCCATAATGAAGTCTTTACCAAATTCTCTTTTTAGACTTGATATGATGATCGAGTTATCAAACTTAATATTTGTAA
>JBATLS010000426.1:0-7587 GCA_049289435.1 Saprospiraceae bacterium
CACCCAGGATGTCCAAAAATTGTTTGGGTCTGTCTGCAGTACTGGATGGCCAGAAGCGACTGCCTACTCCTCCTGCCATGATGGCTATGTATTTGTTCATATTTTTTTTGGTCTTTGGTCTTTGGTCCCGATAGCTATCGGGATTGGTCTTTGGTCTTTAGGGATTAGGCACTGCTATTCTAAACTTTCACCTTTCAGCTTCCAACATCTTACTTAAAAGCTTCCTTATTTATACAACATTTTTTAAATTTTTTTCCACTTCCACAAGGACAAGGATCGTTTCTTCCTATTTTATTTGCCTTTACGACAGGTTTGTTTGTTTTAATATTCTCACCATAATCAAAATCGTCGTCATCATAATCTAAGTCATTGTCATCATCAAAACCTTGACTGATTGTTTTCACTAAAACGTCTGTTAAGAATAATAAAAATTTATCATCTTTGTCCGGATACAGCTCTTTTTTTTTGTCGGTTAGTGGTTTGTTTTTATTAAGTTTTAGATAATCAAAAGAAAGATAATCATCCAAATCCCTTGGATAATACTCTTTAGCATATTGCAGTTCCCAAGTTTTTAACTCCTGCAAGTGATCTTCAAAACTTCCAAAATACAGGGTATTAATTTTATTTGAATGAAAAAATGGACTGGCTTTTTCAATTAATGCGATGTCATTTAGTGCGGTAGCTTCAGCTACCATCATAGTTAATAGGTAGCTGGGCACAAATAAGTCTTCCTTCAGATTGTATAGATACTTGTCTAATAATTGTTGATATGTCGCTTTTAATGTCTCCATAGGTAGATAGCCATGTAGTGACACCTGTACTAAAGCTTTAAAAATTTGTTCCTTTACATAGTCTAGTACATCATCCTTCAATAGTAGTTCAAGAAGCGGATTTGGATCGTTTTTGGCAAAATTAAAAGCAATGCCGATGGTCCGTTCTTCTTCTTCATCCCAAAAATAATCCACAAATTCTTTATCTTGTGAGATATAAGCGATGAATAATGGAAAGCTCTGCTGATAGTTAAGAGTACTTAATATCCCAAAAGCCACAATAGGAACAGAATAAAAATCACCATCTACTGTTTCAAAATTTCGATAACCACTTACACAAATTTTATGAAGTTCATTACATAAGTAATCTGGTTTATATTTCAGGATTTGACTTGGCTCTTCGTAAATATCCTCATTTAGTATAATATCATAAATCTCAGTATCATAAGCTTGCTCGTCGATATCTATAGGATCTCGGGTTTGCTTATGAATATATGTATAATCATACTCAAAGGAGTCTAGCATACTAAAATTGGTAACGTGGTAATCTCGTGCAAATGAATGTAGTTCTTTTTCATCAGGTACCAACTCCCACAAAATCCTTAGTAAATCGCGTGCTTCAGCAATTTTTTTTTCTTTAAGCGCAAGAATAAAAAATACACTATAATAACTCTTCACTTCTGAATAATGATACTTGTCTTTCGAAAATCTTTTATTGATGTCTATCTCTACTCCTATCCATTCTTTGGCTTCATCAATAAGGTTATTTTGGATTAAAATCGTAGCTTTTTGAGTAACTCCAAAAATATAGTCTGGAAATTTATTATTGATTTTATCCTGAATTTCTGCCCCAGCCTCAAATTTTTTATTTTTTTGATATGCAATGTATAAATAGTTGTAGAATATGGGATGATCTGGATAATTTATAATAATATTTTTCAAAGAGTTAATGACAGAATAATCTACTTTATTTACGCCATTTACTTTGTAATATAGCTCTTCTGAAATTGAATCGAGCATAGAATTTCCTAACCAAACTGGCTCAAAAGTGACATTAATATGATATTTGTCTCTAAAGTTCTTTATAATATCTTTCTCCTTTTTGATCATTGACTTTATTATTGTTCCTTAATTTTTAAAATTTCTATCTTCCAAAATCATCCTGCAATCTCACTATATCGTCTTCATCAGAAGGAATATCAGCATCGGTATGTTGCCAAATCTCTGCTATAATACCCCAATCATTCAGACCTATTAGCCTGTGTCTCTCACCTTGCTTAAGTATCAACGTCTCATCAATATTCATTTGGCAGGCGTCTGTTTGTTCATCAGTATCGCTTCTGATATATCCTGCTTGCCCATCTATGAGTTTCCACATTTCCGCTCTGCGATGATGATATTGCCATGAAAGCCTTTGCCTGGGAGCGACACAGAGTATCTTAGGGCTTAAAGGTAAATCAGAATTTTGAAACTCACCTTCACGTTCTGGATAATAAGTGTTTATAAAATTAGAAGCACTGTTATCTGTCGTATCTACAACAAAAAAACCACCCCAAGGCCTATCAAAATCATAGGATGAATAGTTGATATTGTTTTCTTTCAAGTTTTTTTGGACTTTTTCGAAAATAGCTCTTTTTTCTTCTGTCATTTTAATTAACGTTTAGGTGTAACAATTAACTCAAGTAACGAATTTTAACTTTGTAATGTTCCAACCAATGATCCTTAAATGTATCAGAATATTCAAATGCTCTTTGCTACACCACAGAAATCAGAGGGAATGATGGCTTAACTATCTGGCCTATTGGTTCAAGATGCTTTTCCAGGCCAAAATCAGTCAATACACTGACCACTTTATCTACTTGATTTGGATAGATGGAGATTAGCAATCCACCACTCGTCTGTGGATCTGCCAAAATACTCAAGGTCATGTTTTCATCCAGATTTTCGGCTACTCTTACATGATGTCCATAGGCTTTCAAATTTCTCCCTGTCCCACCAGGCACCGCATTTTGCTGTATTAAATCATTTATCAAAGTAGATATCAAAGGCACCTTCTTCATATACACTTCTGCACTTACTCCACTGCCCTCGCACATCTCGGTAAGGTGTCCCAATAAGCCAAAACCAGTTACGTCTGTCATGGCATTCACCCCCCTAATTTTCCCCAAAGCTTCTCCTACCTTATTGAGTTGCATCATCTGATGAGCAGCCAATGACTTCAATTCATCACTTATCAGCCCTTTTTTTTCTGCCGTGGTGAGGATGCCTACGCCCAATGGTTTGGTAAGAAAGAGCTGATCACCTACCTTTGCCTTATTGTTTTGTTTGATGTTCCTAATGTCTATCAATCCATTGACAGCTAAGCCAAAAATAGGTTCTGGTGAGTCTATGCTGTGCCCTCCAGCCAATGGTATCCCAGCCTCTGCACAGATGCTACGACTACCCTCTATGACTTTGCGGGCTACTTCCGATCCAAGTTTATTAATTGGCCATCCCAAGATAGCTATAGCCAAAATAGGCTTGCCTCCCATGGCATATACGTCACTGATCGCATTGGCAGAGGCTATGCGTCCAAAATGGTATGGATCATCTACTATAGGCATAAAAAAATCTGTGGTAGAAATCAATGCCTGACCATTGCCCAAATCATAGACTGCAGCATCATCCTTGCTATCATTGCCCACTATTAGGTGTTTGTCATCTGGTTTAGCCAGATTACTATGTAAAATTTCTTCCAGAATATTGGGAGCAATCTTGCAGCCACAGCCGGCACCATGGGAGTATTGGGTGAGTTTTATTTTTTGCATTATTTATTTGTAATTCGGCCTGAAGACCGATAGATAATTGCACTATCCCGATAAATATCGGTCTGAAGACTTTGGGCATCTGAGCAACTGGGCTCTTCAAAGTCTTTCCGACTTTGAAGGTTTATATATCGGTCTTCAGACCGTAGTTGTTAATTTAATCTGCTATATAACCTACATTTGATAATGGCAAATCTAATATGGAAACTTCTATAATTCCCTTACCTGATAAATAATTTGACGCACTACTATATATATAATGCTCCGGTTCATTTACTATACCAGCTCGGACAGGATTTAAGTGGATATAATTCAACTTTTGATATAAAAACTTTGGCGACTCTAATTCTATTGGACGATTTCCATTTTGCCAAAGTTGATAATTACTGTTATTTTTATTAAATTTCGCATGATAATCCATCACAATTCTCAGCCAATCAGATCTGCTCTCTCCCTTTTCTAGAAGAGATTGCTTGATGATCATAGCGGCAGTAAATTTTTTAAAATCACGGACTGCGTTAGACAAGCTGCCGTTTGGAGTTTGCCAAATACAATGAATATGATTGGACATAATAACATAAGCATAAATAATAAGTCCTTTTTCAATTTGACAATATTTCATGCTTTCTACGATAATATCTCTATAACTCTGGCGGGAAAAGATATCGATCCAACCTACGGTTGTCATTGTAAGAAAATGTATTGAGTTTTGATTTTCTATGTTATAACCACTCATGCTTCTTATTTTAACTTTCGGTCTGAAGACCGACTAATAATTGCCCTAAAGTCTGAAGACTTTGGACAACCTTTAATGTTTTATTCTTTATGACTTTGTCATTATTCTATTTTGCCAATAGAACTCTAAGTAATCTATATTTTTGCAAATATCTTAGGCACATTTTCTGAATGATCCACCTTATCACATGCAATGGTGATGAGTAAATCCTTGATGTTCTCTTTCTTATTCAGGCTTTTATGATAAGATTTATCGTAATATTTCAAGAGGATTCTAAATGATTCTTTGGTATTGCCTTCTTCCAGATATTGAATGGCATTATTTGTCTCCAGACCACCCAACCTTTTTTGGATGCGGCTGATGGCAGATATCATTCTTTCCTTATCCAAACTACCATATTCACCTATCAGAAAATTGAGTCTTACCTCAAATGGAATATCTAAAAAATACAAATGACTCCTGGACATATTCTGCCAAAAGATAGCCGGTACATTAACATGCCCAATACGTTGGCTTTCATCTTCTACCCAAATGGGTTGATTGTTTTTTGATTTTTGATATAATTGAAGTCCAAGCAAATTTTCAAACATTTCCTGAGATGGCTGATCGGGCATTCCAATGTTTCCAAAAGCAGAACCTTTGTGTGATGCCAGCCCTTCGATGTCAATAACCATATATCCTTGATTTTGCATCTCATGAAGCAAGTAGGTCTTTCCGGATCCTGTGTTGCCTCCCAAAACTCGGAGATCATATGATTTCGAAAATTGAAGTTGGATCCATTGGCGGAAAGCTTTATATCCACCCTGAAGCAAATAAACTCTAAATCCATATAAATCAAGCAACCAGGCTACTGCTTCACTTCTCATGCCTCCTCGCCAGCAATGTACGTAAACGGTCTTATCCGCTTTTGTATTATCAACTATAGACTCCACTTCTTCGACCATCTTCCTCATCTTAAGGCCAAAAAAATCTAAGCCAAATTTTATTGCAAGCTCACGACTCTCTTGTTTATATGCAGTTCCCACCACTGCTCTTTCTTCGTCTGTAAATAAGGGAAGGTTGATCGCTCCAGGGACACTTGCATGACTAAATTCACTCGGTGATCTAACGTCAACAATCAGGCGAACCCCTGCCATCGATATGATCTCTTCTACTCCTACACGCAGGATTGCCAAAATATGATGTTTACTTAATTTTGGATACTTGGATCCATTAAGAATGATGAAAATAAAATTTTGCCATGAAGACGCTAAGATTCACAAAGGGCTTTATCTAAACTTTGTGATCCATTCTGACTTTGTGACTTTGTGGCACTTTCTATCCTGGTGCATTCGGAATCTACGGCTTGATCACTTTATCGTCCAACATGAGCGCAGGTACATTGCTCTTTTTATACAACTCATTGTACTGGCTGATATCCTTACCTAAGCTATCTTTGATATACTTTTTGTACTCTACCCATTGCTTATCTACATCAGCCATTCTTTCTTTAGCTGAGGTAGGTACCCTAGGGTCGTGCTGATCTAAAAATCCTTTCAATTCAAAATATTGGGCGTTTAGCATACTGGGATAATTGATCACATCCTGATTGTTAAACTGTTTGGTTTGTACCATCTTGGCTTCCCAGTCATCAATTTTTTTTATCAGTGCTTTGCCGGCATCTTCTAGTTCTTTGTATTGTGCTTTGTCCTTGTATATCTCATTATACTGAGTTACCTGCTTTTTGATTTTGCGCATATCATTGACTGAGTTATGCATTTCTGTAATTCTCGACACCAAATCTCTGTTGAGTGACTGCTGTTCCTCCCAATCTGCGGGTGTGATCATTTTCAAATGCGGGTCTTGAACCACTTCAAAAGCTGCCTCGGATGTTCCGCCATTGTACGAAATTCTTGATTTATAGCTGCCGGGAGCAAACTTGTACCCTGTATAATCACCATATACATACGCATTAGGAATATCTACCAGGTTTTCTCCTTTAAAGTCCCATGCAAAACGGTTGATGCCTTTGGCAGCAGGTATTACTTTTGGTGCGGGTGGTCCTCCAGGAAACGATTTAAACTCGGTATTTTTTTTACTTGAATATGTTCTGATTGCCTTACCATCTTTGTCTAATATCTCCAGTTTCACTTCCAATGAATCTATTGCCTCGGGCAAAAAATAGTCAAGGATAACTCCTGCCATAGGGTTTTGACCGATTCCAGGCGGCGCTTCCATCCATGATGGAGTAAAACCTTCATATTTGTACGTAGGTTTGGGTGAAAATACTTTTAAGGCGGTCATTTTGCCTGCTGATTGCTGGATGGCACTGATGTCATCCAATATCCAAAATGCCCTCCCTTGAGTAGAAATGACCAGATCATTGTCTGCGAAAGCAATATCTGTAACTGGCACTACCGGAAGATTGAGCTGAAATTTATTCCAAAGCAAGCCACCATCAAATGAAATATAAAAGCCTCTTTCTGCCCCACCATACAAAATATTTTTTGTCTTTAGGTCTTCTCTTATGACTCTGATAAAATCATCAGACATCACCCCATTATTTATTTTAGTCCATGTCTTACCATAATCCGTGGTCTTAAAGCACATATTGGAAAAATCATTGAATTTGTATCTGGTAGCCGCCACATATGCTGTGCCTTTATCGTGAGGTGAGACATCTATACTATTGATCAAACACTCTTCCAGTCCTACTGGTGTTATGTTTTGCCAACTAACTCCTCCATCTCGGGTCACATGCACAAGACCACAGTCACTACCAGTATAAATGACGCCTTTTTCCACCGATGATTCTATAACATAGCTGAGTGTATTGTAATTTTCGCCCCCTGCACCTTCATTGGTGATCGGGCCGCCACCTACATCTTGTTTGAGTGTATCATTTCTGGTAAGATCGGGGCTGATTACTGCCCAGTTCATTCCGCCATCAGAGGTTTTAAACAATACTTGCCCACCATGATAGATGGTTTTCGGATCATGGGGAGATGCTATGATTGGAGCATTCCAATTATACCTGTATTTCATTTTCTTAGGCTGTTGGGCAAGGACATTGGCAGGGTATTGGTTGATATCTTTGGAGTGTCCCGTCTCCGTATCCAACACACTAATGGCCCCCTGATAACATCCTCCATAGACCAACTTGGGATGATCAGGATCAAAAGCAAGGAAAGCACATTCGCATCCAGAGCCAAATTTCCAGTCTTTATCGGTCAATCCCATAAAATTATTTCTGCTCGATATGATCACTGATGTATTGTCCTGCTGTCCTCCATATACC
>JBATLS010000427.1:0-13389 GCA_049289435.1 Saprospiraceae bacterium
ATCGTAAGGTGGGTTTATTTCTCCGTTGATCCTTGTGTTTCCTGCACATAGATAACAGGTTGCGTCATAGGATGGTCTCACTTCTTTTGAGACGGCTTCATTTTGGCCTTGCCAAGGTCTCTTGGCACGGTGTGGTGACACCAATACCCAGTCTCCAGTCAATATGTTTTTTCTTTTGTGTGAGTAGTCCTGCAAAAAGGTGTTCATATTTAATGATGTATTTGTATTTATTTTATAATTCCTGTACCGTCAGAAAGTTCGATTTCGTAGATGGAGCAGTCTTTTTTAAATCTATTTGCGTAAGCATCAGCAATAGAATTACTAAATGCAGATTTTTCTGATTTTTTAATTAAATTTATGGTACAACCACCAAATCCACCACCCATCATCCTTGCACCTAGTACATTTTTATTCAATTTTGCTTGATCCACCAGAAAATCCAATTCTTCACAACTTACTTTATATTGATGTTGCAATCCTTCGTGAGATGCATATATAAGATTGCCCAACCCTATCAGGTCACCCTCTTCCATAGCTTTGGATGCTTTGATGGCTCTTTCATTTTCTTGTATTACAAAAAGTGCTTTTTGATAATTTTCGGGTGTTATAGTGTTTTGAATGGTTGTTAAATCATATTCTGTAGCGTCTCTTAGTGCTTTTACGTTGAGCATCCCTGCTATTGATTCACATACAGAACGTCTGTCATTATATGCGCTATCAGATAAGCTGTGTTTGACATTGGTATTGATCAGGAGTAATTCGTAATCTTTAAAATCAATTTTAAATGGTTTTGCCTCAACTGTTCTACAATCCAATAGCAATGCGTGATCTTTGATACCAAACATACTGGCGTATTGATCCATAATACCACACTTGACACCGACGTAATGATGCTCCGCCTTTTGAGAAACCAAGATCATCTCATTTTTGGTCAAGCCTAGATCAAAAATCTCATTTAATCCAAAAACTACACTATTTTCCAATGCGGCTGATGATGACATACCCGCTCCTCCCGGGATGTCTCCGCCAAACACTATATTAAAGTTACCTATGACTTTGCTTCTATTTTGGAGTTCGGATACGACGCCTAATATGTAATTTTGCCAACTTCCTTCGGCATGTGGTTTTACTGCACTTAAAGAAAATTCAATTGACTCCATTTTATCAGCTGCAAATACTGTAGAAATATTCGAATCGCTTTTGGCAATGGCTGCGACAATACCTTTATTTACAGCTCCAGGAAATACAAAACCGTCATTATAATCCGTGTGTTCGCCGATGATATTTATCCTGCCTGGAGAAAAGATCATCAAAGGGGAGGATTTGAATTTTTTAGTAAAAGTATGTTTAATGGTATTTATTAATATTATATTCATATGGTTCAAAGTTGTAAATTATGTTTCTAAATCACTTCTAAGTTCAAATATGGTAAATAAACCAATCAAAGGGTTTTATATGTCAATGCTCTATTTTTGGTAGAATGACTATGTAAAATGAATTCATTATTTGCAAAAAAAAATGGTTTTTTTAGGTGAAAAATATTTGAAAATCAGATCATTTGCGATAGTTTGTTGAAACTTGGGTTTTGCCTTTATTTTGAAAAATAATTTCATATCAAAACAGTATGTGAGACGGTGACTAAAAATTACTCTTTTTAAAAAATTTAGGAGAGATACCCATTACATTTTTAAATATCTTTGAAAAATGATATTGATCTTTATACCCTAAACTAAAAGCTATGGCTTTTATACTTAGATTGTTTTCAGCAAGCATCTGGCATGCTTCCTGGATTTTTAGAGATGTAAATAACTGCATTGGTGAATATTTAGTGGCTTTTTTAAACTCGGCAGAAAGATGCGAGGAAGAGATATTGGCAATTTTTGCAAGATCATCCAAAGATAAAATTTTATCTTTATTTAGTTTCATATAGCTGATACATTGATGCACTACATCATTAGTAGCACCAGATTTTTTTAATTCTGAAGTCTGAAACGATGATAAAAAAGCATAAAAAAAACTGTTTCCATAAATGATGTTCTCTTGGTTATTCATTATTTCGATATGCTGAAAAATATCATCAAATAAAATTTTCCTTGTAGTGTTTACTATGGCTGTATTTGGGGAATGATCAATTGTAGTTAGCAGTTCAAAATAAAACTTTGCTAACTCCCCTGTAAAATGCACCCAATAAATACTCCATGGATCAATAGTATCAGCCCCATATGAATGACTTGTGTTGGTAGGCAAGATAAAAAAATCGTTGGTATGTACTTGATATGTTTTACCCGCAATCTTGTACCACCCTTTCCCTCCTACACAGTGTATAAGAATATACTGCGTACAACCTTCTTTTCTTTCTCTCTTATGAAAACTAGCATTAGGATAATATCCGATATCAGTGATAAATAGATTTTTTAGAAAGGGGTCTTTGGCACATATTGATTGTTTTTCCTGTGGCAGCACACAAGATTTTTGTCCATTAAATCCTTCCTCTTTTTCATAAGTACGCACTTCCATAACCTATCTCTACTTTAATCATAAAAAAATACATCTTTTAATATTATTTTGCATTGTTAAGGTGATTTGTCTATAATACCTTTGCAAAAGTATAAATTTATTATAATTATACTGACTTTTTGTAAATTTAATTAATTTTTATTAATAGGTTTTATCCGTAGTTCTAAGTATTAATGACAAACAGCCGAATCATTAAAGCTAGTGTTCAAATTAGTTGAAATTTACATCTTTTTATATGTGGATGGACAAACTTAAGTTTTATTATCCAGGTATTATTTTTATTATATTTGTAGTATGTTCTAGTGTTTCATTGATCTTTCTTTACCTAATTGGAGGACATACTCTTGTATAAACTGGCTTTTTATTTTGATAGAAAAAGCGAATTTAAAATGAGTACTATTTCATTAATTTAAACACTAAATAACATGAACCATTTTTCCAATCATTTGCATGTATCTTTATCTACAATCAGGTGTGTTTTACTAGGAGTCTTTTTTACTTTCTTTTTGTTCAATGTTGTAAATGCTTCCAAGGTGGAATCTTCTGCTTGGGCGTATGAGAATAATATTGACAAGAAAGTGGATGGAAGGGTCTTAGATAACACTGGACAACCTGTCATCGGTGCTACAGTGTTGCTCAAAGGCTCACTGAGTGGCACAATTACCGACATAAACGGTGAGTTTACCATTAATGTACCTGATGCACAGTCAGTTTTGGTCATAAGTTTCATAGGGTATGAGACTCAAGAAATCACAGTCGGGTCTAGTGAAACTATTAGTATTACCCTTCAGGAAAGCAATAATTTATTAAAAGAAGTAGTGGTCGTAGGTTATCAGACGATCACAAGAAAGAGTGTTACAACCGCAGTAGCATCCATGGAGTCCAAAGATATTACTCCAACATCTACCAACAATGTGGCTGAAGCGCTACAGGGCAAAGTGCCTGGTTTGCAGGTGTTTCAAGGAAGCGGAAACCCAGGAGCGCAACCCAAGCTTTTAGTTCGAGGATTTGCCACCATCACAGGTGGTAGTAATCCTTTGATAGTGGTGGACGGCGTAGTGACTTCATTTGGGGGTTTGAATGATATCAATCCCAATGATATAGAAAGAGTCGATGTACTCAAAGATGCTGCTGCAACAGCTATCTATGGATCTAGGGGCGGTTCGGGAGTACTGCTTATCACAACAAAAAAAGGAGTTGGTAAAACAAAAATCAGCTTTTCTGGTACGTCGGGTGTTAATAGTTGGAATAATCCTAACTTAGCTCAAACTTCCGAATTTGTTGACCATTATTCCAAAATATATGCTGAGAATAAGCAAACGCTACCAGATTATGCAGCAGTTACAAATGTCAATACAGATTGGTGGGGATTAGCTACTAAAGCATCACAAACGCATAATTATAATTTAAGTGCGTCAGGAAGCAGAAATGGACTTTCATTTTATGCCGGTGCTGGCTACTTCAATCAGACATCACAATTTAATGCTCAATTGAAAACTGGTGATTATACCAAAATTACAGCCAGATTTAATATCGATTATGAGATGTCTAAAGCCTTTAAAATGGGTGTTAACCTTGCCCCTCGTGTAGAGTTGTATGGAAATGGAGGTGGGACGGGCATTAATGGAATCATGCAAATGGCGCCTAATATCGAACCTTACAAATCCTTAGACCAAACAAATGCTGACGTAAATGCCTTTGCATTGACAAACCCAACATGGAATTTTACAGCATATAATCCGGTATATAGCCAATACACATATTCTTTATTTAGCGGCGCTGTAAATCCTTTGGGTTCTATGGCTAGAAATTTCAACAAAAATAGATTTATTGGTACTCAAGGCTCAACATATTTGGAGTATAAACCAATCGAAGGGCTGACCATAAAATCTACTTTTTCTGGCTTTTACAACACTTCACTTTCAACAAATTATGACCCTAAATTTTTTATAGTTCCTCAAAATCAAAGCCTTGTTTCTGGGGTCTCACAAAGTAATGATTTGGACTATCGATGGCAGATTGACAATACTGTCAATTATGTAAAGTCTTTTAATAATATACACACAATAAATATCCTGGCCGGACAATCAGCCGATAGCTATACAAGTAGTTCTTCATATTTATTTCGGCAGGATGTACCTTATGATGCTGAAAACTACAGATTTGTTTCAGCGGGAGCTACGTTGGTAAATGCGACAGGCGGTTTCCAGCCAGGTGCGGCACCTTTTGGTAAGATGTCTTCATATTTCGGTAGAGCTTCCTATGATTACAAAGGCACGTTGTTTGTTTCTGGGTCTCTCAGGGCTGACGGATCTTCGTTGCTTTCTCCAAAAAACAGGTGGGGTTATTTTCCAACAGTCTCCGCAGCGTATGTATTATCCAATGAGAAAATAATACAAAATCTATCAGTCGTCGATTACTTAAAATTGAGAGCGTCCTATGGCCGTGTAGGAGGCAATTTGCCAGGATCTGTAGGTGCTTATCAAAGTGTGCTGGGCGTTGTTGATTATACAAACTCTAATCGGGAAAGAGGATTTGGCTATTCTCCACTAAGGGTGCCGGATCCAAATATCAGATGGGAAACCACAGAAGATATTACATTAGGACTAGATATGGATTTATTTAATAATAAAATATCTATAACTTTTGATAAATATTGGAGAGCACCAAAGGATATGCTACTCAATCTGCCCATCCAACCATCGTTGGGATATCCGCAAGGCTATATTCCAGCCATATATACAAATGTAGGTAACATGAAAACTTCAGGTTTTGAAGGTGGCGTGAATTATAAAAATGTGGCTGGCGCATTGAGTTACGGTATTGGGCTGACCTTCCAAAAATTTATTTCTGAAGCGACTGATCTTAAAGGACAAACCCTTTTTGATGAAATTTCCAATGATGTTTTTCAATCAACCAGGAGAACCAAAACCGAAACTGGAGATATTTTGGGTCAGTTTTATGGGTTTAATGTCTTAGGTGTTTTCCAAAATGCCGAAGAAGTATCAAGATATGTAAGCAGCACTGGCAAAGTCCTGCAACCATTGGCCAAGCCTGGAGATTTTATCTATGAAAACGCTGATGGTAATGATGTAATAGACCTGAATGATAGAGTAGTTTTAGGTAATCCTTACCCAAAGATTTCTCTTGGTTCTATATTGCAGGCTTCCTATAAAAATTTTGATTTCAGAACCGAATTGTATGCGTCTATAGGAAATAGTATCGCCAACGATGCATTGGTAAGAATGAATCCCGTGAAAGGACTAAACTTTATCAGCGGGTCTCAAACACCATTTTGGACTGGTGAAGGTAGTACTAATACATATCCAAGGCTTAGTTTGTCAGATCCCAATGGCAACTTTACTAAAAACTCATCATTCTTTATTCAGGATGGTTCTTATATGAGAGTGAAGCTCATCCAACTGGGATATACTTTACCACAATCTGTCTTCAAAAAAGACATCAAAATAAGAATCTATGCGTCGGCGCAAAACTTATTTACTATAACAAAATACGAAGGTTTGAACCCAGAAGTACCATTTTCAGGTATCCTTCGGTATGGTATCGACAATGGACAGACACCAATTGCAAAATTCACAAGTGTAGGTATCAACGCAAATTTCTAATAAAAAATTAAAAAATAAATAAAATGAAAAGTATAAAATATCTATTAATCTTAATTGTTGGTCTATTTACAGCTTGTTCTGACGGTTTCTTAGACCAAGATCTCAATAGCAATCAAATAATAGCGGATGGCTACTATAATTCAGATAGTGAAGTTGAAACAGCAACGACTACTTCATATAGTTTTATTGACTACCCGGATTGGTGGCAAAACCAATGGCTGCGAGCGGTCAATGAAGCAGCTTCTGATAATGCATGGATTGGCCTCAATGGAGGACAAGGAACTGCTATTCAAGCTGCACACTACACCCTCAATGGCGAAAATGATCGGATTGAAGCACACTGGATCATGTTGTATAAATCAATTGACAGATTTAATGCTACACTGGAAGGGGTAGAACGTGCAAATATCAGCCAGGCCTTGAAAGCAAGGTGTATTGCCGAGATTAAATTTTTAAGGGCATTCCAATACGTAGAGTTGGTACGCAATTTTGGAGGAGTTCCATTCCTTACACAGACCTTAGGTGTCACTGAAAACACATATAAAAGGAGCTCTCCTACTGAAATATATGATTTTCTGGCAAAAGATCTGATGAGTGCTATTCCTGATTTGCCTGCTAAGTCTGCATATACAAGTGCAAACAAATTTAGGGTTTCTAAAGGAGCAGCCACTGCATTACTTGCTAAAATATATTTGTACGCAGAGAAATGGGCAGAGGCAAGTTCTGCTGCAGATCAGGTGATTGCTTCCAATGAATATAGCTTAGAGCCATTTTTCGGAGATGTTTTCAGGACGTCAAATTACAATGGTCGGGAATCCATTTTTGAAATTCAGTATCAATGGTCCACTTTGTTTCCAGCTTTAGGCAATATCTTTCCCATTACATCTATGTCATTGGCCGAAGGTGGTTGGGGATATTTTTCACCATCAAGTGATTTAGAGAATGCATTTAAATCTCAGGGAGATAGTACAAGATTAAACTGGACCATCATGAGACACGGATTCCCTGTTGTTGGAGAGGTAGGTACCCCGATTTTCAATGGCAGACCTGATAGGAGCAAGTCTGCAAGATTTGGACGTAAGATATATGCTTTGAAGGCAGAAAGAACTCCAAATAATAAAGTGTCTAAAAATAAAATCCATATAAGATTTGCAGAAGTGTTGCTCATTAAAGCCGAAGCAGCTGCTATGCTAAAGCAAGATGCAGCTGCATTAGCAGCTTTGAAATTGGTTCGTGAAAG
This sequence comes from Saprospiraceae bacterium, assembly GCA_049289435.1. GTDB lineage: Bacteria > Bacteroidota > Bacteroidia > Chitinophagales > Saprospiraceae > OLB9. Next base: position 7,384 of record JBATLS010000427.1, read on the forward strand.
AGTAGGCCTTAAGGTGGACAATACCCTTACTGGAGATAAACTTATTAACGCCGTTAGATTGGAGAGACGATTAGAAATGGCCATGGAAGGAGAAAGGTTATTTGACATAAGACGATGGAAAGATTCTGGTGGTACACCTGTAATAAACTCTATTTTTGGACCCAACGGTTCTTTTGTTGTGTATAATACTACAATAAGCACAGACCCATTTGAGACAAAAAATCTAAGTGAACCCCAAAATAAGGGTTTTAATTTTGTGGCGGGCAAGCATAATTTGTGGCCTATACCTACCAAAGAAGTAGATGCTTCTGGTGGATTGGTAGAACAAAATGCTGGCTATTAGGGATGTCCTCACTGCCGTCAAGATATTTCATTTTGATGGCAGTGCCCCTTTTATTAATCAAATATAGTACTGAAAATTAATTAACAATATGTTTTTAAATCACTTCGATAATTAAAATTTAAGTTTCACAACCCAATATACTTTGCATTTACACTTATTTTTATAGAAATTTTGACATATGTTCAATAAATCTTTCGTTTGGCAGCAGCTTTTAGCTTTAGTTTTTTTTAGCTCTTCGATCAGTTGTGAGAAACCTGACATACCTACACCTCCAACCAAAACTTGTTTTGTAGGTGGCATAGATACATGTACCACTGTCGTCAAGGTGTTGGACGCTAAGATTTTACTAACTGAAGAATTTCAAACCATACAAAATTTTGGAGCTTCAGATTGTTGGGGTATAAAGTTTGTGGGCAAATACTGGCCACTTAGCAAACGAAATGAAATAGCCGATTTGCTTTTCAGTAAAGATTTTGACGCCGATGGCAATCCGAAAGGCATTGGGTTGTCTCTTTGGAGAATCAATATTGGAGCAGGGAGTTTTGAGCAAGGGGTAAATAGTAAAATAAACTCAGAATGGAGACGTGAAGAGTGTTTTCAAGATTCATCAGGTAATTATGATTGGACAAAACAGGCTGGAAACCGTTGGTTCGCCAAAGCAGCAAAAGATAGAGGGGTAGAAAACCTACTACTTTTTTCCATCAGCGCACCTGTACATATGACTAAAAATGGACTGGCGACTGGCAGTGCTGATCCGTCAGATGTTGGCAAAATAAATCTTAAAGTTGGTAAAATGGGCGATTATGCTGATTTTTTGGCAGAAGTTGCCAAATATTATAATCAATCAGGTATGCCGATTAATTATTTGAGTCCCATCAACGAACCTCAATGGGATTGGAAATTAGGAGCAAATGGAACTGCAAGCCAAGAGGGTACTTCAGTGACCAATGATGAGGCTTTTCAACTTGTCAAAGAACTTAATGAAAAGATTAAAATTAAGAATATACAAACTAAAATTGCGTTTGGGGAGGTAGCCGCCTGGAATTATTCGGCGGGTGTGGTCTCAAATAATGTAAATCGCAGTGATATTTTTAATGTTTTTTGGAATCCCACAAGCTCAAGTTACATTGGCAACTTCCCAACAGTAGAGAAGGTACTCAGTTCACACAGTTATGGAGCCCAGTCAGATGTCAGCAATTTACTAAGTCATCGGGATAAAATGGTGAAACGTATAGCAAGCATCAATCCTACGATCAATAGTTGGCAATCAGAATACTGTGTTTTAGGGACGGAAGATCAAATTCAAGGACCAGTAAGAGATTTGGGTATAAAAGCCGCTCTCTATATAGCAAGGGTGATTCATACCGACTTAGCGATTGGAAATGTTTCAGCATGGCAGTGGTGGCTCGGTGTGAGTCCGAGCGACTACAAAGATGGATTAGTTTATATAACTGATGTCAACGGCGCAATGGGTGAAAATGCCAATACTAAGAATGATGGACTGATATATCGATCCAAAATGTTGTGGGCATTGGGCAATTTTTCTAGGTTTATTCGACCAGGAATGATTCGTGTAAATGCTCAATTGGAAAATTATACCAATATCACTGATGCTGCTGTAGGTCTGATGATGTCAGCATATAAAAACCCTCTGACAAGAGAGTTGGTGATCGTAGTAATAAACATGACTGATAAGAGTGAAAAGTTAAAATTGAGTGGACTTAGTTTGGCATCATCTACACTAAAGTCTTATACGACTACTGATACCAAAGAAATGAAATTTAGTGAAACAACAGCCGAAAATATTACTATTGAAGCCAAAAGTATCACTACTTTTATTGGAACATATAAGTAGGGATAGTCAAATAAAGTGGGTGTGACATATTTTTACATTCGAAGGTAGTCCATTGTTTTTTAGCTCCCTTTAGGAATATAGCAATTTAAAATAAAATATAATATAATATAATATAATTTTGGGAAACTCCCTATAAAGACGGTAAGAGTTTATGTCAGAACCTGACCATATAGCTGGATAGTATCCATTCAAATAATGCTAAGAAATGTTAAAACCTTTATTTATAATATTGATCCTTGGGTTAGTTGGTTGCCAAAAAGACAATCAAATAGATAACAGTGGTATTCTGACATCAAAAGAAATAGCCAAAGCGGATTCACTGGCAAAAGTTAATGCTATCATAGATCCAGGCACAAATATTTGGATAGATGCCAATGATAAAATAACCATAAACCCGAATATTTTTGGACTTAATAATGATTGGGCACAAGTGACCAATGCCCAATATGCTACTTTTGCGAAGGCAAATGATGCTAATAGTTATACAATCTTAAGGTATCCTGGGGGATTTGAGTCGGAATATTACAACTGGAACAATAACACCACTCCAAATTGGGCTAATACTCCATCAGTGGCTGGTGCGACCCCAAATACCATGAAAAATAATTCTAGCAATTATGGCATCGTGATCCCCATCCAGAATGCTATGCTAAAATCACTTAATAGTCAAGCTTGGTTGGATGCTGTATCTGATTTGAAAATTATCGCTGAAACATCCATCAATAGCTTAGGCATAAATAATATAAAAGTGGTAGAAATCGGTAACGAATGGTGGTTGCATTATGGAGGTGGAGTGAGCAGAGCTGATAAACTCATCAAATACGCCAAGATTGCCATGAATTTGGCAGAGCACATAGATGCCAAATATCCCAATCGAAGCTTCAAACTTTTGGTGAATGGAGACTATTCAGAACCCGATGAATTCACTACATTAAAAAACCAATTTGCCAAAGCTTATCACACCATTGATGGCGTAGCACTGCATACTTATACTGGCTATATCGATAATGGACACAACATAGAGACATTAGAAGCTAAAATAGAGGAATGTGCAAATAATTGGAACCCAAACAAGAAGTACATTTATTGCTCTGAGTGGGCCCCTTCAAGGCTGTATAATGATGGTAAATTATATATGGAAGCTGCCAATATTATACCTGATATCGTACATATATATGCACGCAGTGGCGTCAGTGCCGGAGCATATTGGCCTCCTATTAACACATCCATTCCTGGATTAGGACTGTATGATACCAATTTTGGTTTATTCCCCTGTGGTCAGATTTTTTCGGATTTGGCAAAAAATTATACTGGCGAAGCTCTAAAAACGATGGCCAATTCCAGTCTAATGGCAAATGCAGCTTTACAAAATAGCAATACCATGATTTTGTACGTGGCAGGTAAAGATCTATCCACTAAAACAGCATCCATAAAGGTCAGTGGGTTTACAATTAAATCCATAGTAAGTGCTGTAAAACTTCGACCTGAAAGTTACAGTCAAACAAATAAAGACGTACCTTATATCAAAGAAAACGCAATAGTAGCTTTGAAAACAGACAATAAACTCCTTTTTGAAGTCAATAAAGAAGGGAAATATCAGATTTTCAAAGTTATAGTTAGTAACTTATAACTCTTTAGAATTCATCTATTTTTAAGTAATTTAATCGTCCATGAAAAGTGATCATTTTAAATCAATCTCATCAGTAAGTATATTGCTATTGCTTGCAATAGTTAATTTTCATTGCAAGTCTTCAAAAAATACTCCAGATACTGAGCGAAAACCTAATGTAGTTTTCATTTTGGTAGATGATCTAGGAGTGATGGATTTGGGTTGCACAGGTAGTAAATTTTATGAAACGCCCAATGTGGATAGGATTGCCAATGAAGGGACGATGTTTACTCAAGGGTATGCTGCGTGTTCGGTATGTAGTCCTTCTAGAGCAAGTATTATGACGGGAAAATTTACCGCTAGACATGGTATTACCGATTGGATTGGTGCTAAGTCAGGGGTAGAGTGGCGAACAGAGAACAACCGCAACGACAAACTTTTGCCCGCAGACTACAATCATGTATTGTCAAAAGAAGACATGGTTTTGCCCGAAGTGATGAAAGCTAATGGGTACAAGACCTTTTTTGCTGGCAAATGGCATTTGGGTGAAAAAGGAAGCTATCCTGAAGACCACGGTTTTGACATCAACAAAGGTGGTTGGGATGTTGGAAGTCCGAAAGGAGGTTATTTTTCACCATGGGACAACCCATCTTTGCCCAATATCAAGGATGGTGAAAACTTATCTATGCGCCTTGCAAAAGAGACTTCGGCTTTTATAGAGAAAGAAAAGGACCATCCATTTTTTGCTTATTTATCCTTTTATGCCGTTCATGGACCCATACAAACCACTGAAGAAAAATGGAAAAAGTATCGAGATAAAGCCGAAAAAAATGGATTGGCTAAAAATGGGTATGTGATGGAGAAAGACCTGCCTATCCGACAAGTGCAGGACAATCCTGTCTATGCAGGGTTGGTAGAGGCGATGGATGATGCAGTAGGCGAAGTGTTGAATACTTTAAAAAGACTCAACCTGGAAGAAAATACCATCATTATTTTTACATCTGATAATGGAGGCGTGGCATCAGGTGATGCTTATTCGACGACCAATTTGCCATATCGCGGCGGCAAAGGTTATCAGTGGGAAGGTGGCATTAGGGAGCCTTATTTCATCAAAATCCCTTGGTTGAAGAATAAAATTAGGAGCGTAGATTTTCCGGCGACGGGAGCAGATTTTTTTCCCACAATTCTAGATTTTGCCAACATTCCTTTGATGCCCCGGCAGCATCAGGATGGGGTGAGTTTAAAGCCATTATTTGAAGGTAAAACATTGAGCGAAAGGGCTTTATATTGGCATTATCCACATTATGGTAATCAGGGCGGACAACCAAATTCTACTATTAGAGATAAAAAATGGAAACTCATTCACTACTGGGAAGATGGACATGATGAATTGTATGATTTGACAAAAGATCCATATGAGCAAAATGATTTATCTGCAAAAGAACCTAAAATGACTATGGCACTTAATGTAAAATTGATGAACTGGTTGAAAAGTGTTAATGCCAATTTTCCTAGTCCTGATCCATTATATGATGAAGCATTGGCTATCAAAAATCATCAAAAAAATATAGATGTTTTGATGCCAAGACTGGAAAAGGAACGCTTGAATTATTTAAAAACAGATTATAAGCCCAACGCTGATTGGTGGAAAAGTAAAGTCACAAAAGATTAAATATCACCCTATATGAGTACTGAAAATACTAAATTTAATTACACCTACTTGCTGGCTTTGGCATTTGTTTCAGCCATGGGCGGCCTCCTTTTTGGTTATGATTGGGTAGTCATAGGCGGAGCGAAACCATTTTATGAGTTGTATTTTGATATAGCATCAGATGCAACGATGCAAGGTTGGGCAATGAGCAGTGCTTTGTTAGGTTGTATATTAGGGGCAGTGTTATCTGGGTTTATCGCAGATAGATTGGGTCGAAAAATATCTCTGATCATTGCGGCATTTTTATTTACCATTTCTGCTATTGGGACAGGGTATGTTCATACCTTAGAGCCATTTATCTTTTACAGACTGGTAGGAGGTTTGGGTATCGGATTAGCTTCTACACTCTCCCCGATGTATATAGCGGAGATTGCTCCTGCACAAAAAAGAGGACAATATGTTGCGATAAATCAATTGACCATCGTAGTAGGTATTTTAGCGGCACAAATCATTAATTTATCTATAGCAGAGCCTATCTCAGATAATAT